>NZ_LFVU01000028.1:300000-501278 GCF_001047375.1 Clostridium cylindrosporum DSM 605 | reverse complement strand
AAGGTGGAAGAACAGTAGGGGCTGGAGTTGTTTCATCAATATCAGCTGAATAATTTTAGTTTTTAGTATAAAAAGAGAAAAGAGAAATCTTTTCTCTTTTTTTTTTACAATTATCTTAAATCTACTATGTTATTATTTATATATATAAGATTTAGGAGGAGGATATATGACAAAAATAAAAAATAAAATACTAAAACATGGACTCCGAATTTTTTTTATGACACTTGGAGCAGTACTAGCATCCTTAGGACTTGAGGTTTTTTTAATTCCGAATAATATAATAGACGGAGGAATTGTCGGCATATCTATAATGGCGAGTTACATTACGAAGATATCACTTGGGGTATTTACTTTTATTTTAAATTTACCATTTCTATTTATAGGGTATAAACATATAGGAAAGACCTTTGCAATATCTAGTTTATATTCTATAGCTATTTTTTCTACATTCTTAACATATTTTAAACCAATATCACCTTTAACAGATGATGTGCTTTTAGCAGCTATATTTGGAGGTATAATACTTGGAGTCGGAGTTGGACTCATAATAAAAAATAGTGGTTCACTTGATGGGACAGAAATAATTGCAATAATAATGGATAAGAGAACAGGATTTTCTGTTGGTGAAATAGTTATGTTCTTTAATATTTTTATACTAGGTAGTTCAGGAATATTATTTGGATGGGATAGAGCAATGTACTCTTTAATTGCATATTTCATAGCCTATAAAGTAATAGATGTTACGGTAGAAGGGTTAAATGAATCGAAGGCTGCAATGATAATATCAAACAGGCACGAGGAAATAGCTGATGCGCTAATGGCAAGGCTTGGTAGAGGGGTAACTCTTATCGATGCTCGAGGAGGATACACTGGTATACCAACAGAAGTTATATATGTAGTTATAACCCGTCTTGAAATAGCAAAGCTTAAGGAAATTATAAATAGTATAGATGAAGGAGCACTAGTTACTATAGATAGTGTTGAGGTTATAGGGAAAAAGTACCAGAAGAAAGCTATACATTAAATATTGAAATTTCAATCTATTATATTAATTACAAAATAAGATGTCAGAATATAAAGATTTAAGTGTAACTGTTGTACAAATAAAAAAATAATGCTACAATATAAAAACGTGATAGAAACTTTGTATAAAACACGAAAAAGAAATTCATGTAACTCTTGATATTTATTTTAAAATGTAGTAGAATATAAGAGTTGTGAATTATCTAGGATGCGATGAAGCAAGAGGTTGCCACCTTAAGGGGAATTCTTGTGGAGAATGTCCTGATCAAGAATCGGGCGACAAGAGTTCTGTACTTTAAATTTCTGCAAGGTATAGACACACCAGGGGAAGTGTACAGAATGACTTTTGTTGTGCGTAGTAAAAATAAGACGTGCGATGAAAAGGAGGGAAATATTTTATGGCAAAGCAAAAAATAAGAATCAAGCTAAAGGCATTTGATCACAATTTATTAGATGCATCAGCACAAAGAATAGTTGAAACAGCAAAGAAAACTGGAGCTAAGGTATCAGGTCCAGTACCACTACCAACTGAAAAGGATGTAGTTACAATACTAAGAGCTGTTCACAAGTACAAGGATTCTAGAGAGCAATTCGAAATCAGAACTCATAAGAGACTTGTTGATATTCTTAACCCAACTCAAAAGACTGTAGATTCTCTAATGAGACTAGATCTACCAGCTGGAGTTGAAATCGAAATAAAGCTTTAATTAAAAGTTGTTATGAATGCCAAGGCATTCCGCTAATTAACTGAGGAGGTGCGAACATTGAAGAAGGCTATATTAGGAAAAAAGATAGGGATGACTCAAATATTCGATGAAATCGGAAGAGTAATTCCAGTAACAGTTATAGAAGCAGGACCATGTGTAGTTATTCAAAAGAAAACTGAAGAAACTGATGGTTACAATGCTATAAAGGTTGGATACGGAGACGTGAGAGAAAAGCTTCTTAACCAACCAGTAAAGGGGCAATTTGCTAAGGCAAATGTTTCAATAAAGAGATATCTGAAGGAATTCAGACTTGAAGATACAACTACTTACGAAGTAGGAAGCGAAATAAAGGTTGATGTTTTTGAAGCAGGAGATAAGGTTGACGTTACAGGAACATCAAAGGGTAAAGGTTTCGCAGGAACTATTAAGAAGTGGAACTTCAGCAGAGGGCCAATGACTCACGGTTCTAAGTACCACAGAGGAGTAGGTTCAATGGGTGCTGCATCATTCCCATCAAGAACATTTAAGGGTAAGAAGATGCCAGGACACATGGGAGCTGTAAAGACTACAACTCAAAATCTTGAAATAGTTAGAGTTGATGCTGAAAGAAACCTAATCCTTATTAGAGGAGCGGTTCCAGGACCTAAGAAGGGTCTAGTAATGATCAAGAATACAGTTAAGGCTTAATCTTGAGGGGAAAGGAGGAAACACACATGTCAAAGGTAACTTTATTTAACGTAAATGCAGAAAAGGTTGGAGAAATCGAACTTTCAGATGCAGTGTTCGGAGTAGAAATTAATCCAGAAGTTATGCATCAAGTAGTTAAGATGCAACTTGCAAATAAGAGACAAGGAACTCAATCAGCACTTACAAGAGCTGAAGTTCGTGGAGGTGGCATTAAGCCATGGAGACAAAAGGGAACTGGTAGAGCAAGACAAGGTTCAATCAGAGCTCCACAATGGGCACACGGTGGAATTGTATTCGCACCAAAGCCAAGAGATTACAGCTTCTCAGTACCAAAGAAGGTAAAGAGACTAGCTCTTAAGTCAGCTTTATCATCAAAGGTAGCTAGTAACGAAATAATCGTTCTAGAAGACCTAAGCATGGAAGCTCCAAAGACTAAGGCAATTGTTGAACTTCTAAGCAAGTTTGACGTTAAGAAGACTCTAATAGTAGTTAAGGAATCAAATGAAAACATCTACAAGTCAGTAAGAAATCTAGTAGGTGCTCATGTAATTCCAGTTAACAATCTAAATGTATATGACATTCTTAAGTATGAAAAAATGATGATTACTAAGGATGCAGTTGAAAAGGTTGAGGAGGTGTACGCATAATGAAGCTAACAAATTACGATGTAATAATAAAGCCAGTTATAACTGAAAAGTCAATGGCTCAAATGGCTGACAGACAATACACCTTCATGGTACACGTTGACTCAAATAAGTCAATGATAAAGAGAGCAGTTGAAGAAGTATTCGGAGTTAAGGTAGAAGACGTTAAGACTCTTAACTACGATGGAAAGCTTAAGAGAGTAGGACGTAGCATAGGAAGAAGAGCTTCTTTCAAGAAAGCAGTTATTAAGCTAACAGCTGATAGCAAGGCTATAGAATTCTTTGAAGGATTTAACGCTTAATCTTCTTAAATAGATAGAAAGCCGTTATTGACATAAGTCAGATAAGCGAACGATAGGAGGGAATACGAATGGGTATAAAGGTTTATAGACCAACTTCTGCCGGAAGAAGAAACATGACTGTTTTAACTTTCGAAGAACTAACTAAGAACGCGACTCCAGAGAAGTCACTTCTAGTTGCCCTAAAAAAGCATTCAGGTAGAAATGCACACGGTAGAATAACTGTTCGTCACAGAGGTGGCGGAGCTAAAATAAAGTACAGACTTATCGATTTTAAGAGAGATAAGGATGGAATACCTGCAAAGGTTACTCAAATAGAGTATGATCCAAACAGAACAGCGTTTATAGCGCTACTAAGCTATGTTGATGGAGAAAAGAGATACATCCTAGCTCCAAACGGACTAAAGGTTGGAGATACAGTTGTATCAGGACCAGAAGCTGATATTAAGATTGGTAATGCACTACCAATAAAGAATATCCCAGTTGGTACTACAATTCACAACATCGAACTTTTCCCAGGTAAGGGTGGTCAATTAGTTAGATCAGCAGGAGCTGAGGCTCAACTAATGGCTAAGGAAGAAACTTACTCACAAGTAAGACTACCAAGTGGTGAAGTTAGACTAGTAAGAACTGATTGTAAGGCTACTGTTGGAACAATTGGTAACCTATCACATGAACTTGTTAACATAGGTAAAGCTGGTAAGAAGAGACATATGGGTATTAGACCTACAGTTAGAGGTTCTGTAATGAACCCTAATGATCACCCACACGGTGGAGGGGAAGGTAGATCACCTATCGGTAGACCATCTCCAGTTACTCCATGGGGTAAACCAGCCCTTGGATATAAGACAAGAAAGAATAACAAGTACTCAGATAAGTTTATTGTTAAGACAAGAAAGAAGAAGTAGTAAGGAAGTAGCATGACCGCATAGGAAAGCTCTTATGCGATCATCATCCTTAATCTTAATAACCTTGTGAAGGGAGGCACGAACATTGAGTAGATCACTTAAAAAAGGACCATTTGTACAAGAAGTACTTTTAAAGAGAATAATTGAAATGAACAAGTCAGGAGAAAAGAAGGTATTAAAGACTTGGTCAAGAAGTTCAACAATATTCCCACAAATGGCAGGTCACACAATCGCAGTTTATGATGGAAGAAAACATGTTCCAGTATATGTTACTGAAGACATGATAGGACATAAGCTTGGTGAATTTGCACCTACAAGAACATACAGAGGACATGACTACGACGAAAAGTCATCAAAGAGAAGATAGTGAAAGGAGGGCGCTAAAATGGAAGCAAGAGCATACGCTAAATATATTAGAATGTCTCCTCTAAAGGTTAGAGTTGTACTTAATTTAATAAGAGGAAAAAACGTTGGAGAAGCAATAGCTATACTTAAGCACACACCAAGAGCAGCTGCTCCTGTTGTAGAAAAGCTTCTTAAATCAGCTATAGCAAACGCTGAAAACAACAACAAGATGGATGTATCAAAGCTTTATGTATCAGAAACATTCGTAGGTCAAGGACCTTCACTAAAGAGATACAGACCACACGCTCAAGGTAGAGCATTTAGAATATTAAAGAGAACTAGCCATATTACAATGGCAGTTAAAGAAAGAGCATAATCTCGGAAGGAGGGTCAAAGCGTGGGACAAAAAGTTAATCCACACGGACTAAGAGTAGGTGTAATCAAAGAGTGGAGTGCAAAATGGTATGCAGACAAGAAGAATTTTGCAGACCAACTAATTGAAGACAACCAAATAAGAAAATTCATTAAGAATAAGCTTTATACAGCTGGTATTTCAAGAACAACAATTGAAAGAACTGCAAATAGAGTTAAGATAAACATCTTTACAGCGAAGCCAGGAATCGTAATCGGAAAAGGCGGAGCAGGTGTTGAAGAATTAAAGAAACAAATCCAAAAGATGACTTCAAAGAATGTTCTTATTAATATTGTTGAAGTTAAGAACCCTGAAACTGATGCACAACTTGTTGCTGAAAACATAGCTCTTCAACTTGAAAAGAGAGTTTCATTTAGAAAGGCTATGAAGCAAACAATTTCTAGATCAATGAAATTTGGAATAAAGGGTATCAAGACTGCATGTGCAGGTAGACTAGGTGGAGCTGAAATGGCTAGAACTGAAGGATACAACGAAGGTACTATTCCACTACAAACACTAAGAGCTGACATTGATTACGGATTTGCTGAAGCAAACACAACATACGGTAAAATCGGTGTTAAGGTTTGGATTTACAAGGGTGAAGTTCTTGGAAAGAGAAGAGAACTTGCAACTCCTATGGAAAGAGAAAAAAAGGAAACTTCAAAGAAGTAATTTGAGACTTATACAGGAAGGAGGAATAACGTAATGTTAATGCCTAAGAGAGTAAAACATCGTAAGGTTCAACGTGGTAGAATGACTGGTAAAGCTACAAGAGGTAACTTTATCGCTTACGGAGATTACGCAATCCAGGCTTTAGAATGCGGTTGGATAACAAGCAACCAAATCGAAGCTGCAAGAATTGCTATAAATAGATACATCAGAAGAGGGGGAAAACTTTGGATAAAAGTGTTCCCAGATAAGCCAGTAACACAAAAGCCTGCTGAAACTCGTATGGGTTCAGGTAAGGGATCACCAGAATACTGGGTAGCTGTAGTTAAACCTGGCAGAATACTTTTCGAACTTACAGGAGTTCCTGAAGATACAGCTAGAGAAGCTATGAGACTTGCTATGCATAAGCTTCCTATGAAGACTAAGTTCGTTACGAGAAGAGACTTCGAAGAAATGGGTGGTGAAGTAAATGAAGGCTAAAGAGTTAAGTGCAGTTCGTGAAAACAACGTTTTAGAAATACAAGGAAAAGTTATGGAACTTAAAGCTGAACTTTTTAACCTTAGATTCCAACTTGCTACAGGCCAGTTAGAAAACCCATCAAGAATCAAAGAAGTTAAAAAGTCAATAGCTCAGCTTAAGACCATCCTTAGAGAAAAAGAGCTTAAAGATAGCGATAGATAATGAAGGGAGGTACTTCCATTGGAAAGAGGACTAAGAAAAGTTAGGATAGGCAAGATTGTTTCAGACAAGATGGATAAGACTATCGTAGTAGCCGTGGCAACTAAGGTTAGACATCCACTTTATAATAAAACAATGAACAGAACTACAAAGTTCAAGGCTCATGATGAAGACAATTCAGCTAAAGTTGGAGATACAGTTAAGATAATGGAAACAAGACCATTAAGTAAGGATAAAAGATGGAGACTTGTTGAAATCCTTGAAAGAGCGAAGTAATTAAAGCGGAGAGGAGGTTACTTTCATGATTCAGCAACAAACAAGGCTAAGAGTGGCAGACAACTCTGGAGCAAAAGAAATTATGTGCATACGTGTCCTTGGTGGCTCAAAGAGAAAATGGGGAAACATAGGTGACATAATAGTAGCTAGCGTTAAGAGTGCAACACCTGGCGGGGTTGTTAAAAAAGGTGACGTAGTTAAGGCTGTTATCGTTAGATCAGTAAAGGGTGTAAGAAGAGCAGACGGTTCATATATAAAGTTCGATGAAAACGCTGCGGTAATTATCAAGGATGATAAGAACCCAAGAGGAACAAGAATTTTCGGACCTGTTGCAAGAGAACTTAGAGAAAAAGAATTCACAAAGATTCTTTCACTTGCACCGGAAGTACTATAAAGAGTAGGAGGTGGCTTAAGTGGCAAAGGTTCACGTTAAAAGAGGAGACACTGTATGTGTTATAGCAGGTAAAGATTCAAAGAAAATAGGCGAAGTTTTAAAGGTTATCCCTAAGTCAAACAGAGTAATCGTTAAGGACGTTAATATGATAACAAAACATGTTAAGCCTAATGCTGCTAATAGAGAAGGCGGAATCGTTAAGAAGGAAGCATCAATACATGCTTCTAACGTAATGCTATACTGCAAGAAGTGCGATAAAGCAACTAGAGTAGCACACAAATTCTTAGAAGACGGTTCTAAGGTAAGATACTGCAAAAAATGTAATGAAACTTTATAAAAGCAGAAGGGAGGTTTTCTAAATGACACCAAGACTTAGAGATAAGTATGAAAATGAAGTGGTAGCTGCAATGCGTGAAAAGTTCGGTTACAAAAGCATTATGCAAGTACCAAAAATAGAAAAAGTAGTTGTTAACATGGGATGTGGAGATGCTAAGGATAACTCAAAGCTTCTTGACGCTGCTGTTAGCGATTTAACACTAATTTCAGGACAAAAGGCTATAGTTACTAGAGCTAAGAAATCAGTAGCTAACTTCAAAATAAGAGAAGGTATGCCTTTAGGATGTAAGGTAACATTAAGAGGAGCTAAGATGTATGAATTCGTAGACAGACTTGTTAATGTTGCACTACCAAGAGTTAGAGACTTCAAGGGAGTTTCAGGAAAGGCTTTTGACGGTAGAGGAAATTATGCTCTAGGAGTTAAGGAACAACTTATATTCCCTGAAGTTGAGTATGATAAGATTGAAAAGTTAAGAGGTATGGATATAATATTCGTTACTACAGCGAAGACAGACGAAGAAGCTAAGGAATTACTAAAGCTTCTTGGAATGCCTTTTGCTCAGTAATTAAGGAGGCAATATTGTGGCACGTAAGGCGATGATAGAAAAATGGAAGAAGGAACCAAAGTTTTCTTCCAGAGCATATACAAGATGCAGAATATGTGGTAGACCACACTCTGTATTAAAGAAATTTGGAATCTGCAGAATTTGCTTTAGAGAACTTGCATACAAGGGAGAAATTCCAGGATGCAAGAAAGCAAGCTGGTAATTTACTTATAAGTGAAAGGAGGCAGTAACTATGGTTATGACTGATCCAATAGCTGATATGTTAACTCGTATCAGAAATGCAAATATAGTGAGACACGAAAGCGTGGAACTTCCTGCTTCAAAAATAAAGAAGGCAGTGGCTGATATCCTAGTTCAAGAAGGATACCTAGCTAAGTCAGAAGATTATGTTGATGGAGCAGTTCCAATGCTTAAACTAACATTAAAGTACGGAACAAACAAAGAAAGAGTAATAACTGGACTAAGAAGAATTTCAAAGCCAGGTCTTAGAATATACGCTCAAAAGGACAATATACCAAAGGTTCTTGGTGGGCTTGGAACAGCAGTACTTTCAACTTCTAACGGTATAATGACTGATAAGAAGGCTAGAACTGAAGGTATTGGTGGAGAAGTTATTTGTTACATTTGGTAATAAGAATCAATAGGAGGTGCGATTATGTCAAGAGTAGGTAGACTTCCAGTTGCTCTTCCACAAGGAGTAACTGTTACTGTTGATTCTAACAACGTTGTAACAGTAAAAGGTTCTAAGGGAACTTTAACTAAGGGAATGAGCAAGCAAATAAACATCGCGGTTGAAGACAGCCAAGTGGTTGTAACTAGACCAAACGATGAAAAAGAAGTAAGATCACTACATGGATTAACTAGAGCATTAATTAATAATATGGTTGTTGGAGTATCAGAAGGATACAAGAAAACACTAGACCTTGTTGGTGTTGGTTACAAGGTAGCTAAGCAAGGTAAGAAGATAGTATTAAACGTTGGATATTCACATCCAGTTGAAATAGAAGAAGTAGAAGGAATTACACTAGATGTTCCAGGTCCAAACCAAATAATTGTTAACGGAATTGACAAGGAACTTGTAGGACATATTTCTGCTAACATCAGAAGTGTAAGACCACCTGAACCATACAAGGGTAAGGGAATTAAGTACGCTGACGAAGTAGTTAGACGTAAAGAAGGTAAGACAGGTAAGAAGTAATAGGAAAGGAGTGAGCTTTGTATGATTAATAAGCCATCCAAAAACGGACAAAGAGAAAAAAGACATCTAAGAGTTCGTAAGAAGGTAACTGGTACGGCTGGTCGTCCAAGATTAAACGTATTTAGAAGTGAAAAGCAAATATATGCTCAAATTATAAATGATGTTGAAGGTAAGACACTAGTAGCAGCTTCATCAATCGACAAAGAACTTAAAGGCAAGCTAGCACTTGGAAGTAATAAGGAAGCAGCTAAGGTTGTTGGAGAACTTATTGCTAAGAGAGCACTTGAAAGCGGCATAAGTGATGTAGTATTTGATAGAGGCGGATACATTTATCACGGAAGAGTTAAGGTACTTGCAGAAGCAGCGAGAGAAGCAGGCCTTAACTTCTAATTGAAGAAGGAGGGAAACAGATGAGAGTCGATCCTAGCAAGTTAAACCTTAAAGAAAAGGTTGTATTTATAAACAGAGTTGCTAAGGTTGTTAAGGGTGGTAGAAACTTTAGATTCAGCGCCCTTGTAGTAGTTGGTGACGAAAACGGACATGTAGGAACTGGTATCGGTAAAGCAACTGAAGTTCCAGAAGCTATTAGAAAAGCTATAGAAGACGCTAAGAAAAACCTTATAAAGGTAGAAATGGTAGAAACTACAGTACCACACGATTCAATCGGAGAATATGGTGCTGGAAGAGTACTAATAATGCCAGCAGTAGAAGGTACAGGGGTTATCGCTGGGGGACCAGTGCGTGCCGTACTTGAACTAGCAGGACTTAAGGATGTTAGAGCTAAGTCACTTGGTTCAAACAATCCAAGAAATATGGTTAATGCAACACTAAACGGACTTTCCAACATGAAAACAGTTGAGCAAATTGCAAAGCTAAGAGGAAAGACTGTAGAAGAAATACTAGGTTAGGAGGGATTAACAGTGGCTAAAGTAAAAGTAACGCTAACTAAGAGCTTAATCGGAAAGAAACCTGACCAAAAAGCAACAGTAAAGGCACTAGGACTAAATAAGCTAGGATCATCTGTTGAACACGATGTTACACCTCAAATCAGAGGTATGATAAACAAGATAAATTTCATGGTAAAAGTAGAAGAAGTTTAATATAGAGGGAGGTGCGAAAATGAGACTTCACGAATTAAGACCAGCTCCCGGTTCAGTAAAGGAGCCAAAGAGAAAAGGTAGAGGTACTGCAACAGGTCAAGGTAAAACATCAGGAAGAGGACAAAAAGGTCAAGGTTCACGTTCAGGTGGTGGAGTAAGACCAGGATTTGAAGGAGGGCAAATGCCACTTCATAGAAGACTTCCAAAGAGAGGTTTCACTAATATCTTTGCTAAAAACTATGCTGAAATCAACATAGAAACTCTAAATAGATTCGAAGATGGAACAGAAGTTACACCAGAACTTCTTAAGGAAACAAAGGTACTTAAGAACCTAGGTGACGGTGTTAAGGTTCTAGGAAACGGAGAGCTTACAAAGAAGCTTACAGTTAAAGCAGCTAAGTTCACAGAATCAGCAGCTAAGAAGATTGAAGCAGCCGGAGGCAAGGTAGAGGTGATATAAATTGTTTAAAACCTTACGCAACGCATGGAGTATTCCTGATTTAAGGAAGAAACTCTTTGTTACTTTGGCACTTTTAATGGTATTCAGGGCAGGTATTTTTATTCCTGTTCCTGATATCAATAGAGCAGCCTTACAGCAAATGGTAGAGGGCGGTTTATTCTTCGGATTCCTTGATATTCTTTCAGGTGGTGGATTTAAAAACTTTAGTATTTTTGCTATGGGTATAAGTCCATACATTACAGCTTCAATTATTATGAGTTTGCTTACAATAGCCCTTCCAAGGCTAGAGCAACTTCAAAAAGAGGGGCAAGATGGTAGAAAGAAAATAGCTGAAATAACCAGATACTTAACAGTTGGATTTGCACTTTTACAATCATTTAGTATGGCTGTATATTTAAGTGTAAATAAAGTCTTGGCTAATGGTTCTGCACTAAATCTAATTACAGTAATGATTACTTTGACAACAGGTACTTTATTTGTAATGTGGTTAGGTGAAAAGATCACAGAGTATGGAATTGGAAATGGTTCATCATTAATAATCTTTACAGGAATTATTGCTAAGATACCTAGTTTAGGGTATGAATTAGGTGTTCTTGTAAAAGGTGGAACTATGAATATAATGCAGGTAGCATTAATAATAATTTTTGCTATACTTGTTATAATAGGAATAGTTATTATGGATTTAGGGGAAAGAAGAGTTCCTGTTCAATACGCTCAAAGGAAAGTTGGTGCAAAGACCTTTGGAGGTCAAAACACTCACATTCCAATAAACGTAAACTCAACAGGAGTTATAGCTATCATTTTTGCAATGTCAGTTATGCAATTTCCTTTAGTTATATCACAACTATTTTTAGCTCCATCTAGTCAATGGCGTCAGCTATTTGAAAAGGGACTTTTAAGTATTAATGGACCAATCTATCCAATTGTTTACGTTCTATTTATTATATTCTTTACTTGGTTCTATACATCAGTTACTTTTAAACCTGATGAAATGGCTGAAAATCTTCAAAAAAGTGGAGGTTTTATACCAGGTATTAGACCAGGACATCCTACAGAGAACTTCTTAACGAATGTATTAAATAGAATGACATTTATCGGAGGTATATTTGCTTCAATAGTTGCAATTATTCCGATATTACTAGCGCAATTTGCACCACACTTGAAGAATTTTCAATTAGGTGGTACAACTATGTTAATCATGGTTAATGTTGCACTAGAGCTTAGAAAGCAAGTAAGAGCTCAGTTAGTTATGAAAAACTATGGCGGTTTCTTAAAATAGATTTAATGGAGATGGTTAAATGAGAATAGTATTGCTTGGACCTCCAGGATCAGGAAAAGGAACACAGGCAAAATTCATAATAGATAAGTTTGGAATTCCTCATATCTCAACTGGAGATATTTTTAGAAAGAACATTAAGGAAGGGACTCCACTTGGAGTTGAGGCTAAGTCTTATATAGATAAGGGCCAGCTAGTTCCTGATGAACTTACTATAGCAATAGTTGAAGATAGACTTAAGGAAGATGACTGTAAAAATGGATTTATGCTAGACGGTTTCCCAAGAACAGTAGCTCAAGCAGAAGCTTTAACTAAGGCACTTGAATCTATGAACACATCACTTGACCATGTTATAAATATCGCAGTTGCTGACAAGGCACTTGTTGATAGATTAACAGGTAGAAGAGTGTGCTTATCTTGTGGAGCTAGTTTCCATATGGTGTTTAATCCACCTAAGAAGGAAGGCATATGTGACTACTGCTCAGCTGAACTTGTTCAAAGAGCAGATGATAACATTGATACAGTATCAAGTAGGTTAGAGGTATATGGAACTCAAACTAAACCTCTAATAGAATACTATGAGATAAAGGGACTACTTAGAGCTATTGAAGGTGAAAAGGATATTGATAAGGTATTCGAAGACATCTGCAAGGCCCTAGGGAGCGATAAGTAATGATTTATCTAAAGTCAAGTAATGAAATAGATATGATGCGTAAGGCAGGAATGATTGTAGCAGAAACTTTACTAAAATTAGAAGAAGCTGTTAGACCAGGAATTACAACTTTAGAACTTGATAAGATTGCAGAAGAATATATACTTAATTCAGGTGCACGTCCATCCTTTAAGGGATATGGCGGCTTCCCTGGATCAATATGTGCATCAGTAAATGAAGAAATAGTTCATGGAATACCATCATCAAAAAGAGTATTGCAGGAAGGTGACATAATCAGTGTTGACTGTGGGGCATACTTTAAAGGATTCCATGGTGATGCAGCAAGAACATTTGCTGTTGGAAGCATCTCAGATGAAGCTAAAAAGCTGATAGATGTTACAGAGCAAAGCTTCTTTGAAGGCATAAAACATGCTTATATAGGAAAAAGAATTGGAGATATTTCAAATGCGGTGCAAAGATATGCCGAAGGTTACGGATTCTCTCTAGTAAGAGACTATGTAGGTCACGGAATAGGTAAATCACTACATGAAGAGCCTTCAGTTCCTAACTATGGAAAGGCTGGTAGAGGCCCAAAACTTGCTCGAGGCATGGTGCTTGCTATAGAACCAATGGTTAATCTTGGAGTATATGCAGCAGAGCAACTGTCAGATGGATGGACTGTGGTTACAACTGACGGAAAACTATCTGCTCACTATGAGAATACAGTTGCAATATTAGAAAATGGTCCTGAAATACTCACACTTATAAAATAGAGGTGAATGCATGATGGGTGAAATAACCCTAGGACAGATTGTACATTCAAGGGCAGGTAGAGATAAGGATAGATACTTCATCGTAGTTGGCATAGTCAGTAGTGAATATGTACTTCTAGCAGATGGAAATCTTCGAAAGATAGGCAATCCTAAGAAGAAAAAAGTTAAGCATTTAGTTCTTCATGATAGTTTAGCTTTAGAAATAAAGGAAAGACTAAAAGATGGGAAAAAAGTACTTGACGCAGATCTTCGAAAATGCCTGCAGTCAATGAACTTGTTATAAGGAGGTTTGTTACCGAATGGCAAAGGATGATGTAATAGAACTACAAGGAACAGTACTAGAATCGCTGCCAAATGCTACTTTTCAAGTAGAACTTGAAAATGGCCACAAAATAGTAGCTCACATATCAGGAAAGCTTAGAATGAATTTTATAAGAATTCTTCCAGGTGATAAGGTGACGGTTAATGTTTCACCTTACGACTTAAGTCGTGGTAGAATAGTATGGAGAGCAAAGTAGTATAAAAAAGGAGGAATAGCCATGAAGGTTAGACCATCTGTAAAACCTATATGCGAAAAATGTAAAGTTATAAGAAGACATGGCAGAGTAATGGTTATATGCGAAAATCCAAAGCATAAGCAAAAGCAAGGTTAATTAGAACGCGGCTGCACTAAATTATTATTTGGTGTTTAATATAAATATTTTCGAATTCGAATTAACACAGGAGGTGTAGAAGTTAAATGGCTAGAATAGCTGGTGTTGACATACCAAGAGAAAAAAGAGTAGAAATAGCACTTACTTATATATTTGGAATTGGTAAGCCAAGTGCACAACAAATACTTGCTGAAACTGGTATTAGCCCTGATACAAGAGTTAAGAATCTAACTGAAGAAGAAGTTAACATGCTTAGAGATTGTATCAGCAAAAGTTTCACAGTTGAAGGTGACTTAAGAAGAACAGTAGCTCTTAACATTAAGAGACTTATGGAAATCGGTTCTTACAGAGGAATGAGACATAGAAGAGGTCTTCCATGTAGAGGTCAAAAGACTAAGACTAATGCTAGAACAAGAAAAGGACCTAAGAGAACTGTAAGCGGTAGAAAGAAAAAGTAATCAAGGAGGGAAGATGAATGGCGGCTCAAAAAGGTAAGAAAGTTAAAAGAAGAAGAGAACGTAAAAATGTTGACCGTGGCGCAGCTCACATACAATCAACATTTAACAATACAATAGTTACTCTGACTGACACTGCCGGAAATGCAATTTCATGGGCAAGTGCTGGTGGACTTGGATTTAGAGGTTCAAGAAAGAGCACTCCTTTTGCTGCACAAATGGCAGCTGAAACTGCTGCAAAGGTTGCAGTTGATCACGGAATGAAGAGTGTAGAAGTTTATGTTAAGGGACCAGGATCAGGTAGAGAAGCTGCTATTAGAGCACTTCAAGCTGCAGGTCTTGAGGTAAGTCTAATAAAGGACGTAACTCCAATCCCACATAACGGATGTAGACCACCAAAGAGAAGAAGAGTCTAATTGATAGGAGGTGTAAAGTAAATGGCAAGATATACAGGACCAGTTTGTAAATTATGTAGAAGAGAAGGCGTTAGATTATATCTAAAAAGCGAAAAGTGCTATGGAGATAAATGTCCTATAGCTAGAAGACCTTATGCTCCGGGACAACACGGACAAGGGAGAAAGAAGCTAACTAACTACGGAATTCAGTTAAGAGAAAAGCAAAAGGCTAAGAGAATTTACGGAGTATTAGAATCTCAATTTAGAGGTTACTATGAAGATGCTGAAAGACAAAGAGGTATTGCAGGGGAAAACCTTGTAAGAATTCTTGAAACTAGAATTGACAATGTTATCTATAGACTAGGATTTGGTGGATCAAGACCAGAAGCTAGACAATTAGTAAGACATGGACACTTTACAGTAAATGGTAAAAAGGTGACAATACCTTCATACCAAGTAGAAGTAGGAGATGTTATTGCTCTTAAGGATAAGAGTAAGGCAAGCGAAAAGTTTAAGGCTATGGCTGAAACTGTTGCTCATACTCCAGCATGGCTTACAGTAGATAAAGACAAGATGGAAGCATCAGTTGTAGCTCTTCCAGTAAGAGAAGATGTTGATATACCAGTTAACGAAACTCTAATCGTCGAGCTATATAGTAAGTAATTTTGGTGAAGAATCAGTTGCCCTCGCCATTTTTAG
The DNA here is from genome assembly GCF_001047375.1 of Clostridium cylindrosporum DSM 605. Lineage (NCBI taxonomy): Bacteria > Bacillati > Bacillota > Clostridia > Eubacteriales > Clostridiaceae > Clostridium > Clostridium cylindrosporum. The sequence goes on along the minus strand of NZ_LFVU01000028.1, from coordinate 485,672 downwards.
GTTACCTTTTTTAAAAAGGAGGGTTAATATAAATGTTAGAAATAGAAAAGCCAAGATTAGAATGTGTTGAAAGTGCAGAGGATGGTTCATACGCTAAATTTGTTATTGAACCACTTGAAAGAGGATATGGTACAACTCTTGGTAATTCAATGAGAAGAATGCTTCTTTCATCATTACCAGGAGCTGCTGTAAACTCTATCAAAGTTGAAGGAGTTCTACATGAGTTCTCAACTATTCCTAATGTTAAAGAAGATGCAATGGAAATCATCCTTAACATTAAGGGTCTAGCAGTTAAAGTTGAAGGAGAAGTTCCAAAGACTGCTGTTATAGATGTAGTTGGGCCAGCTGTTGTAACAGGGGATGATATAAAGTCTGATGGTGGAGTAGAGATTGTTAATAAAGATCACTACATAGCTACCGTTAGTGAGGGCGGAAGACTTTATATGGAACTTGCTATTGACAGAGGTAGAGGTTATGTTCCAGCGGAAAAGAATAAGTCTACTAATCAACCTATAGGGGTTATACCTGTAGACTCAATCTATACCCCAATTAAGAGAGTAAACTACTCAGTTGAAAATACTCGTGTTGGTCAAATTACTGACTATGATAAGTTAACTCTTGAGATATGGACTAATGGATCAATAACTCCAGATGAGGCTATAAGCATATCATCTAAGATACTTATTGAACACTTTAAACTGTTCCTAAGCCTTGGAGGACACGATGATAATGTTGAAATAATGGTAGAGAAGGAAGAAGACAAAAAAGACAAATTCCTTGAAATGACCATTGAAGAGCTAGATTTATCTGTTAGATCATATAACTGCCTAAAGAGAGCAGGAATCAACAGTGTTTATGAACTAGTTCAAAAATCAGAAGAAGATATGATGAAGGTTAGAAACCTTGGTAAAAAGTCTCTAGAAGAAGTAGAGCAAAAACTAAAGGGTCTAGGCTTTGATTTAAGAAAAAACGACGAATAGGAGGGATTTAAGTGGCAGGATACCGTAAGCTAGGTCGTCCAACTGACCAAAGAAGAGCTATGCTAAGAAATCTTGTAACTAGCTTCTTTAAGTCAGAAGACGGAAGAATAACAACTACAGAATCAAGAGCTAAAGAAGTAAGAAGCATTGCTGAAAAGATGATAACTCTAGGAAAAAGAGGAGATCTTCACGCTAGAAGACAAGTTCTTGCATATGTAACTGAAGAAGCTGTAGTTGCTAAGCTGTTTTCAGATATAGCGCCAAAGTATCAAGAGAGAAATGGTGGATATACAAGAATAATTAAAATGGGTCCAAGAAGAGGAGATAATGCAGAAGTAGTAATTCTTGAACTTGTTTAATTAACATAGATTTTTAGGACTTTAGAGATATCTTATTCCTTAAGATAGGTTCATTTGGGATTAAGTTAAGTATGACTATACTTAATCCCTTTTATAATACTTAAAATTAGGAACCTTAAAAAGGTAAGTAGGTGCTTAAAAATGAGTAAAGATATGTTATCTACTAGAAATGTTTATTTTTCATATAGAACAGAGGATTCAGAAAAGCTAGTTTTAAATGATGTAAGTGTTTCTATAAAAGAAGGCGAATTTGTTGTTATCCTTGGACATAATGGTTCAGGTAAATCAACACTTGCTAAGCATTTTAACGCAATACTTCTACCAAAAGATGGGGATGTATTTGTTGAGGAGCTTAATACAAAAGAAGAAAATAGTATATGGAATATAAGACAAAAAGCAGGAATGGTATTTCAAAATCCAGATAATCAAATAGTTGCAACTATCGTTGAGGAAGATGTGGCATTTGGACCTGAAAATCTTGGGGTGCCTCCAGAGGAAATAAGAGTAAGAGTTGATGAAGCATTAACCGCAGTAAATATGATTGACTATAAAGAACATGGTCCACATCTTTTATCAGGTGGACAAAAGCAAAGAGTGGCTATAGCAGGAGTACTTGCTATGAAACCAAGGTGTATCATACTTGATGAACCGACAGCTATGCTTGATCCATCAGGAAGACGAGAAGTTATTTCTACTATTAAAAAGCTTAATAGAGAGGAAAACATTACTATTGTTCTTATAACACACTATATGGAAGAGGCAGCACAGGCGGATAGAATCATAGTAATGGATTCTGGAAATCCTATAATTGAAGGAACTCCAAGGGAAGTATTTAAAGAAGTTGAAAAACTTAAAACAATAGGACTTGATGTACCTCAAATGACTGAACTTTCATATAAATTGAGACAAAGCGGAGTAGCTTTAAAGGAAGATATTTTAACCATAGAAGAGATGGTGGATGAGATATGTCGATTAAAGTAGATAATTTAACATATAAATACGGTGTTGGAACTCCCTTTGAGAAAATAGCACTTAATGGAGTTACACTTGAAATAAAAGATGGTGAGTTTATAGGGCTTATAGGACATACTGGTTCTGGTAAGTCTACTCTTATTCAACAATTTAATGGGCTATTAAAGCCTACTAGCGGAAATATTTATATAAATGAAGTATGTATAACTGAAAAAGATGCGGATCTTAATAAAATAAGACAAAAGGTGGGACTGGTATTTCAGTACCCAGAATATCAGCTTTTTGAGGAAACAATTGAAAAGGACGTCTCTTTTGGACCTAAGAATCTTGGACTATCTGATGAAGAAGTATTAGATAGAGTAAAAAGAGCTCTTAAGGTAGTTGGCATAGATTATAATAAGTATAAGGATGTATCACCATTTGATTTAAGTGGTGGACAAAGAAGAAGAATAGCAATAGCAGGTGTTCTTGCTATGGAACCGGAAGTACTTATATTAGATGAACCAACTGCAGGACTTGATCCTAAAGGAAGAGATGAAATATTAAGAGAGATAAAAAATCTTCATAATGAATATAAAATGACAATAATTCTAGTGTCTCATAGTATGGAAGATATGGCGAATGTAGCAGACAGACTTATAGTAATGTCTAAGGGTAGTAATGTATTAATGGGTCCACCTAAGGAAGTATTTAAGGAAGTTGAAACTCTAGAGGAGATAGGGCTTGCAGTTCCTCAAATAACTTATCTTGTACGAGAGCTTCGTCTAAGAGGGTTTGATATAAGTGATGATATTATTACTGTTGAGGAAGCAAAAAAAGCCATACTTGATCTTTTAAGGAGAGATAACAATGCTTAAAGACATAACAATAGGACAGTATATTCCTGGAAAATCATTTGTACATAAACTTGACCCGAGAGTAAAGATATTATTGTCGTTATTATATATAGCTGTACTATTTATAGTAAATAACTTGTATGGTTACATAGCCGTGGCAGGGTTTACTTTTTTAACAATAGTTATAGCAAAGATACCACCAAAGTTTATCTTTAAGGGCTTAAAGCCTATACTTTGGATTATAGTATTTACTGCAGTACTAAACTTATTTCTAACACCTGGAGAGGTAATATATAGATTTGGTCCACTTAAGATAACAGATCAAGGTGCTTCCACAGCTATATTTATGATTTTAAGGCTTGTATTTTTAATTATTGGAACATCGATATTAACACTTACAACATCGCCAATAGCATTAACAGATGGAATAGAAAGACTTTTAAATCCATTTAAAAAAATAGGACTTCCTGCCCATGAACTTGCTATGATGATGACCATAGCTTTAAGATTTATACCAACTCTAATAGAAGAGACAGATAAGATAATGAAAGCACAAATGGCGAGGGGAGCTGATTTTGAATCAGGTTCCATAGTCAAAAGAGCAAAAAGCCTAGTACCAATTCTTGTACCATTATTTATAAGCTCATTTAGAAGAGCAGAAGATCTTGCAACAGCTATGGAAGCAAGATGTTATAGAGGTGGAGAGGGAAGAACTAGACTTAAGCAGCTTAAGGTAGAAAAGCGAGATTACTTGGCAACTTTTTCACTAATGATATTACTTATTATATCTATATTAAGTAGGCAGTTATAATGAGAAATATAAAGCTTACATTAGAGTATGATGGTACTAATTACTGCGGATGGCAAAGACAAATTAATGGAATTTCTATAGAAGAAACTTTAGAAAAGGTTATCATAGACCTTTTTGAAGAAGATATTAAGATACTGGGTTCTAGTAGAACAGATTCAGGAGTTCATGCTAGGGGGCAGGTGGTATGCTTTAAAACTAAAAGCACCATACCTACACACAAAATCCCAGGTGCAATTAATTCAAGACTTCCAAGGGATATCGTTGTTGTTTATGCTGAGGAAGTAGATATGGATTTTCATCCAATATATTCTACCAAGGGAAAAATGTATTCTTATAGAATCATTAATAGAAAAATGGAGCCAGCATTAATGAGAAATTATTATTGGCATGTAGGATATAATCTAAACTTCGAACATATGCAAAAAGCAGCTACCTACTTTATAGGAGAGCATGATTTTTCATCATTTAAATCTCAAGGAGGCTCTACTAAGGATTCAATCAGAGAAATATATAGCTTGAATCTTACAAAAGATGGAGACTATATAACTGTAACCATAGAAGGAAATGGTTTTCTATATAATATGGTTAGAATAATTGTAGGTACTCTTATAGATGTTGGTAGGGGAAGAATACCCTATGACTCTATAGGTGATATTATAAAGTCTAAAGATAGAAGACGTGCAGGTATTACAGCACAGGCACATGGACTCTATCTTGAAAAAGTTTACTATTAAATATTGACACACCAGGGTCAATGTATTAAAATAGATAAGGGTGTAAAACGGTTAATTTAAGATCCACTAGCCCCGGATCTTTGAAGATAGATATTTACACAAGATTTTGAATTAAGATCAGGGAGGGTAAAATAATGAAGTCATACATGGCAAAAGCCGAAGATGTACAAAGAAAATGGTATGTTGTTGATGCTACTGATAAGACACTAGGAAGACTATCAAGTCAAATAGCAACAGTTCTTAGAGGAAAGCACAAGCCAACATTTACTCCAAACGTAGATACTGGAGATTTCGTTATAGTTATTAATGCTGATAAGATTGTTCTTACAGGAAATAAGCTAAATGATAAACTATACAGACACCACTCACTATATCCAGGTGGACTAAAAGAAGTTTCTTATAAGAAAATTATGGAAGAAAAGCCTGAGTTAGCTGTAGAAGAAGCAGTTAGAAGAATGCTTCCAAAGGGATCTCTTGGAAGACAAATGTTCAAGAAGCTAAGAGTATACAGAGGAACTGAGCATGATCATGCAGCTCAAAAGCCAGAAGTTCTTGAATTTAAGTATTAATTAGTGGATTGAAGGGAGGATTTTCGAATGGAAAGAGTACAATACTGTGGAACAGGTAGAAGAAAGACATCTGTAGCAAGAGTAAGACTTGTACCTGGAGATGGAAAAATAGTTGTAAATAAGAGAGACATAGAAAACTACTTTGGACTAGAAACACTTAAGGTTATTGTTAAGCAACCACTTAATTTAACTGGAACACTTGAAAAGTACGATGTACTTGTAAACGTACATGGTGGTGGTTACACAGGTCAAGCTGGAGCTATCAGACATGGTATTTCAAGAGCACTAGTTCAAGCTGATGCTGACATCAAGCCAGTACTAAAAAGAGCTGGATACCTAACAAGAGACCCAAGAATGGTAGAAAGAAAGAAGTACGGTTTAAAGAAAGCAAGAAGAGCGTCACAGTTCTCAAAGAGATAATATTATACCCCTCACAAAGAGGGGTATTTTTATGTCCTTTTTTAAGTTAATATAAAAGCATACTATATTAGATTCAAATAGTTAGTCTAATTAAATCAAAATTATAATCTTAATAAGTTTAAGATTGAGAATCCTAAACTTATTAATTGAGACTAATAAGAATTTATTTTATATCTTAAAACTAATCATATGTCCAAGTCTAAAAAATAACTTTTCCATTAAAGCCTAGTAGTAGCAAGCTCTAATTAATTACTTCTAAATCACTGGTGTAAAGGCTTTACCTGATTTAAGAATTATGTCTATTTACTAATAATAAAAGATAGTAAGTAAAGTGCTTTGAAAACATTGATATCATATTAACAAAGACTAATAAAAAGAAAAAATAGGAAAAGTACAAACCTTTTCATTTTCCACTTTCATAGATAAATTAACATATTATTACACTCAATTTTAGAATATTACCCTTTTTATAAGTCTTTTATAAATGAATGTTATTTTTTTAACTCAAAGTATCTTTCTATACCATAAAATACTGATGTTGCAATTTTATTTTGGTAGGAGTCATCTTTAAGAAGGTTTTCCTCACTTGGATTAGATAAGAATCCACATTCAACAATAACTGATGGAATATCATTGTTTTTCAGTAAATAGTATGTGTTAGATTCTTTTTCGATTCTCTTATTATTTGGGTCAAGGTTCTTAACAAGTGCATCTTGAAGTGTCTTTGCTAAAACTTGTCCATTTTCATCACCTTTTTGATAAAAAACTTGTGCTCCCTTAGAATTAGGGAAGCTATTAAGGTGAATACTTATAAAAAGATCAGCGTTATACTCTTTTATTAAATCCTTACGTTTTTTTAGGTCTTGTTGTTTTTTACTTTTACCACTTCCTATTTCTCCAAATAAATCCTCATCAACCTCACGAATCATAATACAGTTGTCACCATTTTCCTCTATGTAAGATTTAATCTTTTTAGCAAGTAGTAGGTTAATATCCTTTTCAAGTGTACCTCCTTTACCTACAGCACCACCATCACGACCACCATGTCCTGCATCGATTACAATTGTTTTGCTTCCCTTTGCGCTTAAACCAAATAGCTTATCAGTAAATGTGTTAAGATAGGATATATCTAGTATAAGAATCAATGCCACAATTAAGGAAACGATAATAGCATTTATAATTGCTAATTTCTTTTTCAAGCTACCAACTCCTTTTAAATATAAAGTTAATTATTTATAAAACTTATATAAATATATGAGATATACTAACTAAAAAATTACTTAAAAGTTTTAATACCTATTGACTTAATTTAAAAGAGGTATTAAAATCAATATAAAATTCAAACAAATAAATCATGTACTAAGTTATAAAAGGGTTTAAAAATTTAAAATTTTTAGAATTTGTATTGACAAGCTAAGTTGTATATAGTATATTAACTTACAATAATATATGATTTTTGTATATAATGGAATGATAAGTAATCAATTAGAAATTAATACATTTTATATATATTGCAAAAGAATAAAATATATGAAAAACTGTGAAAGGGAAGAGTAAACATACAAATGTGTTTTACAGAGAGTGGGTCTTAGGCTGCAAGCCCATAAACCATATATGTTGAAAAATCACCCTGGAGTTGAAGGCTGAAAATAAGTAAGCTTTATCCGGCGTTGCCGTTATTAGCATTAAGAAATAAATTTGGGTGGTACCGCGATAGACTTCTCGCCCCATGATCTGGCATATATGTCAACATGGAGGGGTCTATTTTTTTATATTAATTTTTAATTTAAATTAAGTAAAAGGTACACTAAATAAATTAAGAAAAATTACTTAAAGTATTATATAGATAAAACTTCATAGATATTAAAAGCTATGAAAGGGATAAGTAAACATAAAAACAACTTTACAGAGAGAGGGTCTTAGGCTGAGAACCCTTAGGATGATTATGTTGAAACTAACCCTGGAGCTGAGGACTGAAATTAAAATTAGGTCTTATCCGGCGTTGTCGTTAAAGTGTTGAGAAATAAATTTGGGTGGTACCGCGATAGACTTTTCGCCCCATGGTGAAGGGTCTATTTTTTTATTTTCAAAATTAGGTGAAAACCCGTAATATAAACTAGAAATATAAATTATTATTCACTATATTACTAATAAGCTCTAGTTAATCTAGGCTTGATTATAAATTATTAAAAGACAATTAAATAAAAATAAAATAAATTTTTAGGGGGATTTAACAATGGCTAAAATGTACTATGATAACGATGCAAACTTAGATTTAATAAAGGGTAAAAAGGTAGCAATAATTGGTTATGGAAGCCAAGGACATGCACACGCTCTAAACCTTAAGGATAGTGGAATCGATGTATGTGTAGGACTTTACAAGGGAAGTAAGTCATGGGCTAGAGCAGAAGAAGCAGGACTTGAAGTTTATGAAGCTAGTGAAGCTGCAGCAAAGTCAGACCTTATAATGATACTTCTACCAGATGAAAGACAAGGTCAAGTATACAAGGAAAGCATAGCTCCAAACCTAACAGCAGGAAAGGCACTACTATTCGCTCATGGATTTAACATCCACTACGCTCAAATAGTTCCACCAGCTGACGTTGACGTATTTATGGTAGCTCCAAAGGGACCTGGACATACAGTAAGAAGTCAATACCAAGAAGGTAAAGGTGTTCCATGTCTAATAGCTATACACCAAGATGCAACTGGTAAGGCAAGAGATATCGCTCTAGCTTACGCAAGTGCTATCGGTGGAGGAAGAGCTGGTATCATGGAAACATCATTTAGAGAAGAAACTGAAACAGACCTATTTGGTGAGCAAGCAGTTCTTTGTGGAGGAGCATCAGAACTAGTTAAGGCTGGATTTGATACTCTAGTAGAAGCAGGATACGCTCCAGAAATGGCATACTTTGAATGTCTACATGAACTAAAGCTAATCGTTGACCTAATGAATGAAGGTGGACTAGCTTACATGAGATACTCAATTTCAGATACAGCTGAATACGGTGATTACTCAGTAGGTAAAAGAGTAATAACAGACGAAACAAGAAAAGAAATGAAGAAGGTTCTTTCAGAAATCCAAGATGGAACATTCGCTAGAAACTGGCTACTTGAAAACCAAGTTGGAAGACCAGGATTTAACTCAGTAAGAAGACAAGAATCAGAACATCAAATCGAAGTAGTTGGTAAAGAACTAAGAAAAATGATGTCATGGTCAAAGAACTAGTCTTTTAGACTTCTCTTAACCTTTCAAATGTAAGGAGTTGATGAATCTTGACTAGGGATGTAAAAGAGATTTTTATATACGACACAACCCTAAGAGATGGTTCTCAAGGTGAGGGTATATCCTATACCCTTGAGGATAAGCTCAAGATTGTAAAGAAGTTAGACAGCTTCGGAGTTGACTATATAGAAGCAGGTAATCCAGGGTCTAACCCAAAGGATTTAGATTTCTTTAAAGAAGTTGCTAAATGTGATATAAAGTCAAAACTTGTTGCATTTGGAAGCACTAGAAGAGTAGGGGTTAAGGTTGAAGAGGATATGGGAATTAAATCCCTCCTCTTCGCTAATACACCCGCTGTTGCAATATTCGGTAAAAGCTGGGACCTTCATGTTACAGATATAATAAGAACTACTTTAGATGAGAATTTAAGTATGATTGAAGATACTGTGAAGTATATGAAGTCTATGGGTAAAGAAGTTATATTTGATGCTGAACACTTCTTTGACGGCTATAAAAATAATAGAGAATATGCAATAGAAAGCTTAAAAAGTGCTGCAAAGGCAGGGGCAGACTTTGCGGTTTTATGTGATACTAATGGCGGAACAATGCCATGGGAAATTGAAAATATAATCAATGATGTTTTACAAAATGTAAATGTAAATATAGGCATTCACTGCCACAATGATACAGGAATGGCAGTAGCAAACTCAGTTGTAGCAGCAAAATGTGGAGCAGTTCAAATCCAAGGAACAATAAATGGATATGGGGAAAGATGTGGAAACGCAAACCTTATAACCATAATTGGAAATCTCGAAGTAAAGTTAGGAAAAAAATGCTTAGATAATAATAGCATAAGTGAGCTTACAAATGTGTCTAAGACAGTTGCAGAAATCGCTAATATGACACATGAAAAATCCTACCCATATGTAGGTGCAAGTGCGTTTGCTCACAAAGGTGGAATGCATATAGATGGAGTTAACAAAAACTCAATTTCATTTGAACATATAAACCCAGAAATTGTAGGAAATGAAAGAAGATTCCTAATGTCTGAGGTCTCAGGAAAAAGCACAATACTCTCAAGTATTCAAAAGATTATTCCAGAAATTAAAAAAGATTCAAAGGAAGCACAGGAAATGGTAGATATACTTAAAAAACTTGAGTATGAAGGATATCAATTTGAAGGTGCGGAAAGTTCATTTGAACTTTTAATTAGAAAACATCTAGGAAAAACTAAAGAGTTTTTTAAGGTTATTGATTTTAGAGTTATTGAAGAGGCAGCAGGAATCAAAAGTGCCTATGCAATGATCAAACTTGAAGTAGATGGAAAAGAAGAGATAACGGCAGCGGATGGCGCAGGGCCTGTTAATGCTATGGATAAGGCATTAAGAAAGGCTTTAACAGTATTTTATCCTGAGTTGAAAGATATTAGACTTACTGATTATAAAGTACGTGTACTGGACCCTGATAAGGCTACAGGGGCAAAGGTTAGAGTTCATATTGAAACATCTGACGGAGAAGCTACTTGGGGAACGGTTGGAGTATCGACAAATATAATTGAAGCTAGCTGGAAGGCGCTTCTAGATTCAATAGATTATTTTCTTTATAAAGAAATAGATAGAAAGTAAACTAAGAGAGGAGAATTTGGGCTATGGGAATGACGATGACACAAAAAATACTAGCAGCTCATGCTGGGCTTAAGGAAGTTAAGGCAGGTCAACTTATAAAAGCTAAACTTGATTTAGTGCTAGGAAATGATATAACTACACCAGTTGCAATAAAAGAATTTAATAAGGTTGGAAAGGATGAGGTATTCCATAAGAGTAAAATAGCTATAGTACCTGATCACTTTACACCTAATAAGGATATAAAATCAGCAGAACAGGTTAAATTCATTAGAGAATTTGCTAATGAAAAAGAAATAGAAAACTTCTTTGAAATCGGAGAAATGGGAATTGAACATGCACTACTTCCAGAAAAGGGACTAGTAGTTGCAGGGGATACTGTTATAGGAGCTGATTCACATACTTGTACTTATGGAGCACTAGGTGCATTTTCAACAGGAATAGGAAGTACAGATATGGCAGCAGGTATGGCAACAGGAGAAGCTTGGTTTAAGGTTCCTGAAGCTATTAAATTCGTACTTACTGGAAAGCCACAAAAGTGGGTATCAGGTAAAGACGTTATACTACACATAATTGGTATGATAGGTGTTGATGGAGCACTATATAAGTCAATGGAATATACAGGTGAAGGACTTAAGAACCTATCAATGGACGACAGATTTGCTATGGCTAATATGGCTATAGAAGCTGGAGCTAAAAATGGAATTTTCGAAGTAGACGAAAAGACTATTGAATATATAAAAGAACACTCAACTAAGGAATATACAGTGTATAGTGCAGATGAAGATGCTGAATATTCTGAAGTTTTTGAAATAGATTTATCAGAAATAAGACCAACAGTAGCATTCCCACATCTACCAGACAATACAAGAACAATTGATAATGTTGGGGAAGTTGAAATAGATCAAGTTGTTATAGGTTCATGTACAAATGGTAGAATTGAGGACCTTAGGGTTGCAGCTGAAATTCTAAAGGGTAAAAAGGTACACAAAAGAGTAAGACTTATCGTGTTCCCAGCTACTCAAAAGATTTGGCTACAAGCACTAAAAGAAGGTCTACTAGAAGCCCTAGTTGAAGCAGGTGCTGCAGTAAGTACACCTACATGTGGTCCATGTCTTGGAGGACATATGGGAATTCTAGCTGCAGGAGAAAGAGCAGTTGCTACTACAAACAGAAACTTTGTAGGAAGAATGGGTCATGTAGAAAGTGAAGTATATCTAGCAAGCCCAGCTGTTGCAGCGGCATCAGCAGTAACAGGAAAAATATCTTCACCAGAGGAGGTAATGTAAATGGTTAAGGGAACAGTTATAAAATATGGAGACAATGTAGATACAGACGTTATAATACCTGCAAGATACCTTAATACATCAGATCCTGTAGAACTTGCTAGTCACTGTATGGAAGACCTTGATGCAACTTACCCTGAAAGGGTTAAAACATCAAAGATAATGGTAGCAGGAAAGAATTTTGGATGTGGTTCTTCAAGAGAACATGCTCCAATCGCTATTAAGGTTGCTGGAACTCAATGTGTAATTGCAGAAACATTTGCTAGAATATTCTATAGAAACTCAATTAACATAGGACTTCCAATAATGGAGTGTCCTGAGGCAGCTAAGGATATTGAAGATGGTAATGAAGTAGAAATAAATTTCTCAACAGGTGAGATTAAAAATATAACAAAGGGAAAAAGCTATCAAGCTGCACCATTCCCAGAATTCATGCAGGAAATAATTTCAGCAGACGGACTTATAAATTATATAAAAAAGGGAGAGAATAAGTAATGGCAAGAAATATAAAGATAGCTGTTATGCCAGGAGACGGAATCGGTCCTGAAATAGTAAACCAAGCTATAAAAGTTTTAAACGCAATTGGAAAGAAATACGACACTAACTTTGAATATAAAGAAGTTCTAATGGGTGGTGCAGCAATCGATGCTACAGGAACACCATTACCAAAGGAAACAGTAGATGCATGTTTAGAAAGTGATGCAGTACTACTAGGGGCTGTTGGTGGACCAAAGTGGGATAACCTACCAGGAAATCAAAGACCAGAGGCTGGACTACTTGGAATAAGAAAGGAACTTGGAGTTTTTGCTAACCTAAGACCTGCGGTTCTTTTCCCACAACTTAAGTCAGCATCAAATCTTAAGCCTGAAGTTTTAGGTGATGGACTTGATATAATGATAGTTAGAGAGCTAATCGGTGGACTTTACTTTGGAGAAAAGAAAAGAGTTACACTTGAAAATGGTGAAGAAAAAGCTTGGGATACAATGGTATACCAAACAAGTGAAATTGAAAGAATAGCTAGAGTATCATTTGATATAGCAAGAAAAAGAAATAAGAAATTAACTCTTGTAGATAAGTCAAACGTTCTAGAGTCATCAAGACTATGGAAGGAAGTTGTTTATAAGATAGCAGAGGAATACACTGATGTAGAACTTAACCAAATGTATGTTGATAATGTTGCAATGCAGCTAATAAGATGGCCAAAACAATTTGATGTTATGGTTACTGAAAACACATTTGGTGATATAATAAGTGATGAGGCATCAATGCTTACAGGTTCACTTGGAAACCTTCCATCAGCATCACTTGGAGATGGTAAAATAGGACTATATGAACCAATCCATGGTTCAGCACCTGACATTGCAGGCCAAGATATAGCGAACCCAATTGGAACTATAATGAGTGCTGCTATGATGCTTCGTTATAGCTTCGACATGGATGATGCTGCAGATGAGATTGAAAGTGCAATTTCAAAGGTACTTGATAAAGGTTATAGAACAGCTGATATTATGCAAGAAGGTATGACTAAGGTTGGCTGTGAAAAAATAGGAGATTTAATTGCTAGCGAAATCTAGTTAAATTAACTAAAGGGGGAATTAATTATGAAGGCTGCAGAAGCTATAGTAAGATGTTTAGAAGCAGAAGGGACAAAACTAGTCTTTGGTTATCCAGGGGCAACTGTTATACCTATATATGAAGTCCTTAGAACTTCTAATATAACTCATATACTATCAAGACATGAACAAGCTGTAGGTCATAGTGCAAATGGCTATGCAAGAGCTACAGGTAAAGCAGCAGTCTGCTTTGCAACTTCAGGCCCTGGTGCAACTAATATAATTACATCTATTGCAACAGCATATATGGACTCAATTCCCCTTGTGGTTATAACTGGACAGGTAAAGTTATCTAATGTAGGGAAGGATGTTTTTCAAGAGGCTGATATAATAGGATCTACAGAATGCTTTACTAAGTATTCATATCTTGTTAAAGATGGAAAAACTCTTCCTAAGATAATTAAAGAAGCATTTCATATAGCTGGATCTGGAAGACCAGGTCCAGTTCTTATAGATGTACCACTAGATATACAAAACGATGAAATTGGTGAATTTGACTACGAATCTATTAAGGTAGATATAAGAGGATATAAACCAACTTACAAAGGACACAAGGGTCAAATAAAAAAAGTAATAGATAAATTAAAAGTTAGTAAAAAGCCTATTCTTTGCATAGGTGGAGGGGTAAAACTTTCCGATGCCAAGGAAGAAGCAAACCTACTGTCACAAAAGGCAAAAATACCTGTGGTTTACACAATGATGGGTAAAGATAGTGTATTTGAAAATAGCCCTTATGTAATAGGTCAAATAGGGTCACATGGAAAAGAAGTTGCAAATAAAGCCATTAATGAGGCTGATTTAATACTATTTGTAGGTACCAGAATAGCAGACCGTTCAATGTCTAAGTGTTCTGGAATAGAGGATAATGCTACAATAATTCACATTGATATAGACCCTGCTGAAATAGGAAAGAATATTAGAAGCTCTATTCCAGTAGTTGGAGATTGTAAAAATATATTAAGTGAAATTTTAGAACAAATTGATGAACTTAACACAGACTCATGGATTAATTCACTAACACTTGAAAAAAGAAGCTTATCACTTTCATCAAAGCTTAGTGATGAATTTGTAAATGCAAAACATGTTATTAAAAAGCTATCAGATGTAGCCTCAGATGATGCTATACTTATAACAGATGTTGGGCAAAACCAAATATGGTCAGCACTTAACTTTGAGATAAGAGGAAAAAGAAGGTTCTTAACAAGTGGGGGACTTGGAACAATGGGATATTCACTTCCAACAGCTGTAGGAGCTAGATTTGGTGCAGATAAAGACACACAAATATTAGCTGTTATGGGTGATGGTGGTTTCCAAATGAGTATGTTTGAACTAGGCACAATTATGGAGCATAACCTTAACTTAAAACTAGTACTACTTAATAATGATGGGCTAGGAATGGTTCGTGAAATGCAAAACAACATGTACAAAAATCCATTTGGAACATTGTTTGCAAAGAGTCCAGATTTTATTAAGCTTAGTGAAGCCTATGGTATAAAGTGTAAAAGAGTATGTGAAAATTCAGATGTTGAGTCAGCTTTAAAAGAGGCATTAGAATATGAAGGACCATATCTTTTAGAATTTATAGTTGATCCATCAGAAGCAACTCTTTAGGGGGGAAAATCATGAAAAGGCATATATTATCAGTATTAGTTGAAAATCATTCAGGGGTTTTAAGTAAGGTAGCAGGGCTTTTTAGTAGAAGAGGTTATAACATAGATAGTTTAACCGTTGGAACTACTGAAGACCCTAAAATATCAAGAATGACAATAGCTCTTCAGGGAGATGAATATATAATAGAACAAATAACCAAGCAGCTAAATAAGCTGATTGACGTTATAAAAATAATTGACATGGATACAAGTAAATGTGTTTTAAGGGAGCTTACTCTACTTAAAGTTAATGCAACTAATGAAACAAGATCCTCTATTATAGAAAATGTAAATATATTTAGAGGAAACATTATAGATATAGATAAGAAAAGCATGACTGTAGAGGTAACAGGAGACTGGGAAAAGATTTCAGCATTTATAGAGATAATGAGACCATTTGGAATAAAAGAAATAGTAAGAACTGGGGTAACTGCGCTAGAGCGTGGAGGGAGTGCCCTAGGAGGAAAATAATAAAATTAGGGTAGTATACTAATAGTTAAAGCGATTATGTATACTACCTTTTAAGTTATTATATGGGACATTTTAACTCCTTTTTTACTAAACAGTAATATGTTATAATAATAACAAAATATATTAAAGTACCACTTTAACAATTGTTTAAGTAGGTACTAGGAGGTATCACTGTGGAAAAAAATAAAGACTTTAATGAAGTTATCAACAGAATGGGGACAAACTGTTCTAAGTGGGATAGAAGAAAAGAAGTATTTGGACAAGATGTTCTTCCACTTTGGGTTGCAGATATGGACTTTAAGGCCCCATCAATGGTTATAGAAACACTTAAGGAAAAGATTGAACATGGAGTACTAGGTTATACTTATATAGGGGAAAATGACTATTTGCCATTTGTAGACTTTATGAAGAAAAGACATCATTTAGATATATTTCCTAGTGAGATTTTAAACACTACTGGAGTTGTTCCAGCTATAGCATTAAGCTTATTAAGCAATACTAATGAAGGTGATGCTGTAATGATACAAACTCCTGTGTACCATCCATTTGCACAGGTTATAAAAGCAAATAATAGAAAGCTTATTAACAATTCACTTGTAAATAAAGGTGGAGTTTATTGTATAGACTTTATTAGCTTTGAAAAGCAAATAATAGAAAACGATGTTAAAATGGTAGTATTAAGTAACCCTCATAATCCTGTAGGAAGAGTATGGATGTGGGAAGAGTTAGGTCTACTTGTAGATATATGTAAGAAGCATAATGTAATAATTTTCTCAGATGAAATACATTCAGATGTTATATTCTACGGAAATCACTTTACATCTATTCTTCATTTTAGAGATAGATATGATAATATTATAGCAGCATTTTCTCCTAGCAAAAGCTTTAATGTTCCATCATTATATTTCTCAATGATTATATCACCGAAGGAAAGCCTTAGAAAAGGATTGTCATCATGGATTAATAGAATTAGTATGCCAGGGGTAAATGCTTTAAACTTCCCAGGAGCAATGGCAGCTTATAAATATGGTGAAGAATGGCTGGATTCTATGCTTAACTATGTTACTGATAACATGACATATGTTATTAACTTCTTTAAGGAAAAAATGCCAAATGTTAAGGTAGTAAGACCACAGGGAACATATTTAATGTGGCTTGATTTTACAAGAATTTTCCCACTATCAAAGGATTTAGATAACTTCCTAATAAATGAAGCTAAGGTTGGATTTAATAGCGGAGTATCATTTGGTTCAGAGGGAGAAGGTTTTGCTAGAATTAATGTAGCTTGTTCTAGAAAAACACTTGAAGAGGCATTAAATAGAATATTAGTAGCATTTGAAAAAAGAGGAAATTAATTTAATATTAAATTTTAATTAAGTATTAGTTAGTATATTAATTGTAATAATATACTAGCTGATACTTTTTATTTTATTATGGTATACTAATAACTTTCATAGAAAGCTTATAAAAAATGGGAAAATTTAATAAAAGTTATAGAAAATTAATAGAAAAGTCATAGAAAAGTAATAGAAAGACGAAAATAATTTTTTATATTATTATGATTTTATGCTAATATATAAATTAAATAATATTATATTACACATAATATACATTAGGAGAAAAAAGTATGGCAAGAAAGTGGGAAAATAAAAGCTATAATTCTTTAAATTATTTTCTGAGAAATAAGTTTGGAGAAAAAGTATTTAAAATATCCCTAGATGCAGGGTTCACTTGTCCTAACCGAGATGGTAAGGTAGGAAAGGGAGGATGTATCTTTTGTAGTGCTAGAGGTTCAGGTGATTTTACAGGTACGGCAAAGTCTTTAACACACCAATTTGAAGAAGTAAAGTCTATTATGGAAAAGAAGTGGAAAAGTGGGAAGTATATAGGGTATTTTCAGGCCTATACTAATACCTATGCACCAGCTGCAGAACTTAAGAAAAAGTATGAAGAAATTTTGAATATAGATGATGTTGTAGGTATTGCTATAGCAACTAGACCAGATTGTTTAGATGATGATGTATTAGAAGTTCTACATGAGATAAGTAAGAAGAAATATCTATGGGTGGAGCTTGGACTACAAACTATACATGAGGATACTGCAAAATTAATTAATAGAGGACATAACCTAGAATCTTTTATAGATGGAGTTAAAAAGCTTAGAAAACTTAATATTGATGTTGTGGCACATATTATATATGGACTTCCATATGAAACAAGAGAAATGATGATGGAGACCATTGATTTTGTTGCAAATTCACCTATTCAAGGTATAAAACTTCACCTACTTCATGTTATGAAGGGAACACAGTTAGAAAATGTTTTCTATGAAAAGGGATTTGATCTTTTAGAAATGGATCAATATATCAATATAATAGTTGATTCAGTAGAAAGACTTCCAGAAAATATAGTGATTCATAGGTTAACAGGGGATAGCCCAAGGGATCTTTTAATAGGACCTATGTGGAGTCTAAAAAAATGGGAAGTTTTAAATGCTATAGATAAAGAATTTGATTTACGTGGCAGTTATCAAGGGAAAAACTATAGTGAAAATACTAATATTAAATCTATGTTTTATTAGGGGGGTAATATGAGATATACAATCGAAGACGTAGCAAAAGAAGCAGGGGTGTCAATATCAACAGTATCAAGAGTTTTAAATAATAATTATCCTGTAAAAAAGGAAACTAGACAAAGAATAGAAGATGCAATAAAAAAACTTGACTATAAACCCAATCCACTTGCTAGGGGGCTAGTTAGTGGAAAAAGTAATATAATTGGAGTTCTAGTACCAAATCTTAAGAGTCTTATTTATACAGAAATGATTTCATTTATAGAACAAAAGCTTTCTCAAAACGGATACGATGTTATGATATCCACAACTAACAGTAATCAGGAAGAGGAAGAAGAGGCTATAAGAAGATTTTTAAATAGGTCTGTAGATGGGATTATAATAATAGAAACAGAACTTTCACGTAGAGATGATTTCTTAAAGGATATTATGGAGAGAACTCCACTAATATTTGTTAATGCACAAAATGAAGCTACTAATAATATATACGTAGATAATAGAGAAGCTGTTGAAAATGTTATTAATTATTTTTTAAAGCTTGGTCATACCAAGGTAGCTATTGTTTATGAAAAAGGTAACAAGGCCCATGAGGAGTGTATAAAGCATTATAAAGATTGTACTGTTGAACAGGAAATGTATCAGATGTTATTTGATATAGAATCAAGTGATTTAGATAGTGAAAATCTAGATATACTTGATAATGTTATAAATAAAAAAGGATATGAACTTTCAAGGGATATTACTGCGTTAATAGTATGTGATGACCTAGTTATGATGAAGGTTCTTGAATCCCTAGCAATGAGAGGGATATCTGTTCCAAATGATGTATCAATTATAAACTTAAAAAATACTACATTATCAAAGGTTCTGCATCCAAGTGTGTCAACCTTAGATATGTCTCCTGACAAAATAGCAGGTATTGTAACAGAAAAAATAGTATATCTATTAAAAAACAAGGAAGTTGCTATAGATGGAGAAAAGATATACACGGGTATAATTGAAAGAAATAGTTGTAAAAGTCTTAGAAGAAAAGTAAAAAGCAATATTGAAGATTACTTCCTATAGGATATAATAAATATAAGGCTACTGCATAGCAGTAGCCTTATATAGATATTATGGTATTTCTATGATTTCCTAGGATGGAGCAATCAAAGTTAAACTTTCTAAAAATGATTTTACACTCTATAAAGGAAAAATGAAAATACAATATTTCAATCTAAAGAAAAAATAATATCGAAAAAAGATATATTATAGGGCTTATTAAGGAGGTTTATATGAAAAAGTTATATTCACTTATAAGTGTTTTTTTAGTTTTTCTAATGATAACTGCATATATAGTATATCCCTATGTAAAGCCATTAAAGTTAAACATAGTATTAAAGAATTATAAAGAAACAAGTTATTCAAGTCATGTAAGAAAATTTATAGAAACTAAGCTATCGAGGGAAGATGGTGCCATATATACAAATTATCTCAATAAAAAAAATATGGGTGATGAAACAAAGGGGCATTTTATATTATCTGAATCCCAGGGGCTTTTAATGGATTACGCATTAATGATTAACGATGAAAAAATGTTTGATAAAGCCTATAAAGTAGTTAAGGATTATATGATACTTGATAATGGTTTAGTTAGCTGGAGAATATCTAAAAAAAATGATAAAAGTAGCACGTCAGCATTAATAGATGAATTAAGAATAGCAAAAGCCTTAGTTAAAGCATATATAAAATTTGATAGGTTTAAGTATAAGGTAGATGCTATAAAAATTTCAAAGTCAATATTAAAGAATTCTACATATAATAATATGGTTAGTGATTTTAATGATGGAGTAAATAGGTCAAAACTTCTTACCCTTTGTTATATTGACCTTGAAGCATTTAAGCTTCTTGGAAGTATAGATGAA
Source organism: Clostridium cylindrosporum DSM 605 (assembly GCF_001047375.1). Taxonomy (NCBI): domain Bacteria; kingdom Bacillati; phylum Bacillota; class Clostridia; order Eubacteriales; family Clostridiaceae; genus Clostridium; species Clostridium cylindrosporum. The sequence continues at coordinate 465,648 of NZ_LFVU01000028.1, read as the reverse complement.
CAGTGGAATGAAATTTATATAAAGGGAAAAGATATTTTAAATAAAGGTTACGTTTCAAGTGACATACCTCTTTTTAGAAAGAACTATGATCTTTTAAATAGGAAGTACTCTAGCGAAAGTGATAACGAACTACTTTATTCTCTAATGGTATGGGAAAACTTAATGTATACAGGGGTGAGCCCAAAGCCTATAAATGATTGGATGAAAAAGCAACTTAAAAAATACGGATGTTTATATACAAAGTATTCTATTGATAGAAATACACCTGTAGATTATATTGAATCTACAGCTATTTATGCAGTATCCTATAGAATAGCATCAAAGGGAAGTGACAAGGAATTAATAGAAAAGCTAAATAAAAGTCTTATGAAATATCATATAGATAAAGGTGAATTAAAAGATGGCTTTGGAATGGAAAAGTCTAAGGAAGCCTATTCATTTGATAATCTAGAATCTATGATATCTCTTCTTAAGGAAAAAAATAATTAATACCTTAAGGTACCAAACTTTATATAAATTCATATAATATAAATTATGAGAATAAAAATTTTTTTAAACTATTGAAATTTTACTGTTAAAGTAGTAAAATCAATGAGTAAGTTAAGATTTATGGAAACAAAGGCGTTTCAAGTGGTGTATACTAGGAGAAGTATATACCTGTGGAGCGTCTATTTTTATTTACATTTTAGGAGGATTTAACAATGAGAAATTTTTGCGATGGAAATTGTAAAAAGAGCATTTCAGATATGTACGCAGTAAATGTGTTTAATGATACAGTAATGAGAGAAAGACTACCTAAGGCAACGTATAAAGCACTAAGAAATACTATAGAAGAAGGTAGCACACTAGAGGGTCCTGTAGCGGAAGTTGTTGCTAGTGCAATGAAGGATTGGGCTGTAGAAAGAGGGGCAACCCATTATACACACTGGTTCCAACCAATGAATGGTGTTACAGCGGAAAAGCATCAATCATTTATAGTTCCAACATCAGATGGTAAGGTAATAATGGAGTTCTCAGGTAAAGAACTAATAAAAGGTGAAGCAGATGGATCATCATTTCCATCAGGTGGTCTTCGTGCAACATTTGAGGCAAGAGGATATACTGCATGGGATCCAACATCACCTGCTTTTCTAAAGGAAGATGAAGGTGGAATTACTCTTTGTATACCAACAGCTTTCTGTTCATATACAGGTGAAGCACTTGATAAAAAGACTCCTCTTCTTCGTTCAATTGAAGCTCTTCAAAAGCAAGCTATAAGAGTTTTAAGAGCACTTGGAAATACAACATCAAACAGAGTTATTACAACAGTTGGACCAGAACAAGAGTATTTCCTTGTAGACAGAGACCTTTATAAGAACAGAAAAGACCTTGTATATACTGGAAGAACATTATTTGGAGCAAAACCTCCAAAGGGTCAAGAAATGGATGATCACTACTATGGATGCCTAAAGGAAAGAGTGGCATCATTTATGAAGGATATAGATGAAGAATTATGGAAGCTTGGAGTATCAGCGAAAACAAAGCACAATGAAGTTGCTCCAGCACAGCATGAACTTGCTCCTGTTTTTACAGAAGCTAATATTGCTGTAGACCATAACCAATTAACAATGGAAGTTATGAAAAAGGTTGCAGCAAGACATTCACTTGCATGTCTTTTACATGAAAAACCTTTTGCTGGGCTTAATGGATCTGGAAAGCATAACAACTGGTCTTTAAGCACAGATGACGGGCAAAACCTACTAAATCCAGGAAAGACCCCTCATGAAAATGCACAGTTTCTACTGTTCTTATGTTCAGTAATTAAAGCTGTTGATATGTATCCAGAACTTTTAAGAGCATCAGCAGCATCAGCAGGAAATGACCATAGATTAGGGGGACATGAAGCTCCACCTGTTATAATATCTATTTTCCTAGGAGATCAATTAACTGATATATTAGAGCAAATAGAAAGAGGAGAGTTAAAGAGCTCAAAGCAAGGAGATATGCTTGGAGTTGGAGTTTCATCACTTCCAATGCTAAAAAGGGATACTACAGATAGAAATAGAACTTCACCATTTGCATTTACAGGTAATAAGTTTGAATTTAGAATGGTACAATCATCAGGTTCAGTATCAGATTCAAGTATAATTCTTAATACAATTGTTGCTGATGTATTAGGCGAAGTTGCAGAAAGACTTGAAAATAGTGCGGATCCTAAGGCTGAAATAGAAGTAATAGTTAGAGAAATGGTTATAAACCATAAGAGAATAATATTCAATGGAGATGGATATTCAAATGAATGGATTGAAGAGGCTACGAAGGAAAGAAACCTACCAAACCTTCCTACAACAGTTGATGCAATTCCAGCTTTAATAAGTGAAAAGGCTATAAAGCTATTTGAAAAGCATAAGGTTCTTAATACTTCAGAGTTATTCTCAAGATATGAAGTTCAACTTGAAGAATATACAAAGCAAATTAATATAGAAGCTTTAACTATGATTGAAATAGGCAAAAGAGAAATTACTCCAGCGGTAATTAAGTATATCACTGAAGTATCAGATTCAATTATTAAGGTAAAATCTATAAGCGAATCAATTGATACTACAGCTCAAGAAAAGCTAATAAATAAATTAACATCTACACTTAATAACTTCAATAAAGCTTTAGAAACTCTTGAAAAGAAAAACGCAGATGCAAAATCTGTAACAGGAGATATACTAAATAAGGCTATGTTCTATAGAGATGAAGTATTAAAGGTAATGATAGAGCTTAGAAGCTATGGAGATGAACTAGAAGGTATGGTTGATGGGAAGTTATGGCCATTCCCAACATACGGAGAATTACTTTTCTATCTATAATTATATAATAAGTTAATAATTAAAATTAAAAGGATTAGAAATTATGATTAATTTCTAATCCTTTATTAAAATTCAATTATAAGCTATTGAATTTTAAATATATTTATTTACCAGGCTCAAAGCTTCCACAGTCAGTGTCGCATACACATGTAGCATCTGAAACTGTGTTATGAGTTACCTTGATTACGTCTAAAGTACAATAGTTCTTAGATTCGTCATGAAACTTACAAGCAGTTACTTTACATCCGATTGACTCATTAATCATATTTAACATCTCCTTAAATAAAAGATTATTTACTATTATGGGGTTTCCTTACAGCTTCCCTTAACTTCAAAGCTTCCACAGTCAGTACACTTTTCAGAAGCAGTTACATGATCTGAGTTATTTAATATATTAATTGAGTTTAGTGTACAATATCTATGAACCTCTGCATGATGTTTACAAGAAGTTACATCACATTCAATTGACTTATTTACCATAGTTAACACCTCCATTTGAGCTTTCTACTGTTAATATGGCTAAAATAAAAACAAAATATTCATTTGTTTAAATAGCAATTGACTTATACTTTAAATGTAATTATTATTATATAAATAGAATTCTTAAATCAGGGTCATTTTAACTTAACTGGTTTTTATAAGTGTTTATCCGGGAGTTTATTGGCAGTTAATTATCGGATAAATGAAAAACTTTTATATTTAGGAGGGATAATAATGTTTGATTCACATATTCATACTAATTTTTCGTCTGATAGTGATATGAAAATAGAAGAAGTTATTAATGTTATAAAGTCAAAGGATATAGGTGTAATTTTAACAGAACATCTAGATCTTAATTATCCAGATGAAAATATGTTTAGATTAGATATAGATTCATATTTTAAAGCCTATGAAAAACATAGATCAGATAAGCTTTTAATAGGAATAGAAATAGGGCTTGATGAAGAGGAATTAGCTGATGATTGTAAAAGAATAGCAAATAATTATAATTTTGATTTTATACTTGGTTCAACACATTTAGTTGAAGGTGTAGATATATATGAAGAGGAATATTATAAGAATAAAGCTACAGGAGAAGTATATGATTTGCGTAGTATTTATGATAAATACTTTAATGCAATGTTAAGACTTATAAAGAAAAATCCATATTTTGATAGTATGGCACACATAGATTATATACCAAGATATGCTAGTAGATTTCATGAAAATACAGAAATAATTTATAAAGAATACTCATACATAATAGATGAGATTCTAAAAGAATTAATTTCTATGGATAAGGCCTTAGAAATAAATACAAGAAGATTAAATGATAAAGAAACGGTTAATAATCTTATTCCAATTTACAAAAAGTTTAAAGAGTTTGGAGGAAAGTACGTAACTATAGGTTCTGATTCACATAGTAAAGATGCCATTGCAATGAATTTTAGTAATGCACTAGAAATAGCAGAGCATGCAGAGCTTACTCCAGTGTATTTTAAGGAAAGAAAAATAAAACTATTAAATATATAAATTTTTCTCCGCTGTTATTTTATTAAAGAATTTAGAATATATCTATATATAGACATTTTCATAGTCTAATATGCAGTTAGGAGAGGGTAAAATGAAAAGATTTTTATTGTTACTAGTAATAGTAACTATGTGTATATTTGTTTTATTTGCAGGAAAAGCCACATTTATAGAAAGTGAAAGTGTTTTAAAATATATAGATAAGAAGTAAAAGGGAGCTAGTCTAGGTGTAATCTAGATTAGCTCTTTTGTGATATTGTTATCTAAATGAATCTTCCTTTTCGGTTATAAGTGATAATAGGTTATCTTCACTTGTTTTAAATAACTTAAGCTTTTCGCTACTGATATTAATACTTGAGTTAACTATTGATATATTATCTGTTTCTTTTGAGGATTCAATAGAAGACCTTAAGGTATTTAAGTAATCCTCATATAGAACACCAGTTGAAATGAAAAGAGTTTTAAGTTCATTTAAATCATTAGGTGAAGATAGATTATCAACTTTATCTATTACAGATGATAGGTCGTTTTTATTACTAGAAAGAGATATCATAAGCTGCTTTGTTGACATTTTTCTGTTTTTTGTAAGAGTGATATCCTTTTCTACATTTGAGCCTATAGAATTTATCATGTTTAGGTTTGTTTTAATATCATTAAGAAATACTATCTTAGCATTAGTTTCAGCAGAAAGTGTTGATTCATTTTTTCTAATATTACTTAGATAAATAGTTAGTTTATCAGGGTAATCCAAAAATTTCTTAGATAATAATATTTTATTTTTTTTAGCATTGAAGTTCTCATAATATCCTACTGTGGAAGAAAGGTATTTGTAAAGAGTGCTTGTAGATGAATTTATAGTATCAGAAGTATAGTTATCAAGTGATGCAATAGATTGAATATATAGTAATTTGTTTGAGTTAATTCCATTTAGCAAATTAGAATGTTTTAATTTTAATTTATCAGGTGGAGTGAGAGGTTTCACAATGTTAACTGCACTATCTAAGTCTTTTTTAGATGTTTCAAGAGCCTTTTTTATCTTGTCTAAACCTTCTTTACCATCTTCTATGTAACTGTATGTAGAAGTAGCTTTTTCATTACTATTATTTATAAGTGATATAGCTTTATTAACACTCCTATTATACTTAGCTTCACTTGAACCATACATAAGGTAATATATTACTCCGGTAATGATAATAATAAATAGGATAACAGACAGTATTATTTTATTTTTAAATGTAGGAAGTATATTTGAGTTTGACAAAGTAATCCCCTCCAATGAAAGTATATTATAGATAATTATATAGCCCCTCTATTCCTAAAACAAGAAAAAAAGGGATTTAGTAACTACTAATAGTAATATTATAATATATCCCTTTATTTTAAAAATTAATCCCTATATAGATGTTTTATATCGATATTTTTTGTTATATAATTAAAGCAATAAGCAGTTAAGGGGTGGAGATAGTGCTGGCAGATATGAAAAACATATTAACTATACTTCAGAATATAAGTATATGGAATGTAGTAGATATTCTGATTGTAGCTTATATATTTTATAAGCTATTTACACTAATAAAGGAAACAAGAGCAGAGCAGCTTATTAAGGGTCTTGTATTTATAGTAGTTATAATGAAGTTAAGTGATGTGTTAGGTCTTATGGCACTTAATTATCTACTACAAAGTACACTTACAGTTGGGTTAATTGCGTTAATTGTAATATTTCAGCCTGAACTTAGAAAAGCCCTTGAGAAATTAGGAAGAAGTAAAATAATAACAAGAAAGTTATTTGACACAGAAGAGGAAATAGAAGAGGTAACTAAGGAAATTTCAAAGGCTGTACAAAATCTATCAAATACAAAAACTGGTGCTCTGATAGTTATAGAAATGGAAACTGGACTTGTAGAGTATACTGAAAACTCTACAAAAATAGATGGACTTTTATCATCCCAATTATTGGAGAATATATTTGTCGAGAATACACCACTTCATGATGGAGCAGTTATAATTAGAAGAGATAGAATAATGGCGGCAGCGGCTGTACTTCCATTGACGCACCAACATGTTAATAGAAGTCTTGGAACTAGACATAGAGCAGCCCTTGGGGTAAGTGAGGCATCTGATGCTATTGCTATAGTTGTTTCAGAGGAAACAGGTAATATATCCCTTGCTGTCAACGGAAGGCTTACTAGAAACTACAATGAAGAAAAATTAATAAGCGTTCTTTCAAAGGTATTAAAACAAAATTCAAGTCCTAATACAACTATGTTTAAGAAGGTGAAGCTATGGTTCAAAAAGATAATCACAAGGTAATGGCCATAGGGATATCTATCTTTTTATCTCTAATGCTATGGATATATGTTATGGGTGAAAAAAACCCAGTACAAACAAGAGTAATTGATAATGTTAAGGTAAGTCTTGAAAATACGGATAATATTACTAGAAGTAATCTTGTGCTTCTGCCAAAGCAGGACTTTACGATTAGTATATCTATAACAGGAAGGGTAAAAGATCTTATAGGGGTTAGAAGTGAGGAATTGAACTTTATAGCTGATATGAGTGGATACCTTAAAAAAGGTGATAATGATATACCGGTTATTGTAAAGTCACTTCCAAATGGAATTAATATATCGGATAATGAACTTCCTAAGGTTAAGGTTAAATTAGATACATTATCTACAAGATTTGTTCCAGTTAGAATAATTTCAAAGGGAACGGCTAAAGTAGGATATGAACATATTAATCCCATTACAACTCCAACAGGGGTTATGATATCGGGACCTAAGTCCTATGTAGATGAAGTAGAAAAAGCAGTAGGTAGGATAAATATAGAAGGCTCACAAACTAAGTTCACAAAGACTATACCTGTAGAACCTATTAATAGTGAAGGAAAAATTGTTACAAACGTAAGTATAGAGCCAAAATTTGTAGATGTAACAGTAGACATTGCACCATCTAAGGAGGTACCTATTATAGTTAAAACAACAGGTACTCTCAGAGAAGGTCTTATTCTTGAACAAATAACTTCAAAGGTAAGCACTGTTAGAATAGTTGGAAGTAAAGAAGTTTTAAGCAAGATAAAAGCTATTGAAACAGAAAGCTTTAATTTAACTGATATTACAGAAACTGTTACCAAGGAAATAAAGCTACTTATACCAAGAGGAGTATCAATACAATCTGATATAGAATCAGTTGGAGTTGAAGTTAAAGTTAATAAAAAAGGTGAAAAAGATTTTGTAGTGCCTTTAAGTATAACTGGCAAGGTAGATGGATTTAAATATGAGATTAATACTAAAAATATAAATGTTAAAGTAAATGCAGTAGAGGATGCTTTAAAGAATATTAAAGAAGAGGATATATCCTGTGTACTTGATGTTAGTACTTTATCCGAAGGAGAAAATACGATTCAGGTTAAAGCTCTATTAAATAAACCAGGGGAAATATCAGGAATAACTCCAGATAAAATAGTAGTTAAAGTAATCAAAGTAACTGAGTCTAATGCTCAGGAGTAACTAATTGGCTTGTATAATAAGTTTTTATTATATGAGCCTTTATTTAATACAAAAACTTTACACTAAGTACACTTAAGTATTATATATTTATGCTAGGAGGGATAATATGAAAAACATTAATATATTAGTAGTTGAAGATGATATTGATATACAAGAGCTTATTAAGGAATTTCTTCTAAGTGAAGAATATAGTGTAGATACTGCAAGTGATGGACTTGAAGGAATTGAAAAATTCAATAAGGGAAATTACGAACTTGTTATATTAGACATAATGTTACCAAAGCTTGATGGTTATGGAGTATGTAAAATGATAAGGAGTAAGTCAAGTACTCCAATAATTATGCTTACAGCTTTAAATGAAGAAAGTGATGAGTTAAAGGGATTTGAACTTAAAGTAGATGATTATATAACAAAGCCATTTTCATTTAATATACTTATAAAAAGAGTTGAAGCAGTATTAAGACGTGTATACGGAAGTGAAAATGAAAATATAATTGAATTTAAAAATATAAAATTAAACTGTGACTCATATGAGGCCTATGTTGATGATGAATTAATTGAGCTTACAACTAAAGAATTTGAAATGCTTAAAATACTAATGAAAAATAGAGGCAATGTTATAAAAAGGGAAGTTTTTTTAGACAAGCTTTGGGGATATGACTTTTATGGTGATACAAGAGTTATAGACACACATATTAAAAACATACGAAAAAAAATCAAAACAGATTATATTAAAACAGTTAAAGGAGTAGGGTATAAAATTGATGATTAAGTTTAAAAATAAAAGCATAAGGCAAAAGCTTTTTATTATAACAAGTATATCCTTATTTCTATCCGCATTTGTAATATATTTAATAGTATATGCAGTATTACCTAGCTATTATTATAAATACAAAAGAAATACAATAGATAGTGAAATTCAAACTCTTATAGCTAAGGTAAGGAAAGAAGAATTTCAAAATGCAAAGTTATATATAGATAATTTTGCAAATAGAAATAACGTTTCTCTTAGTATTCATGATAATCTAGGACGCATTATATATATTCCAAGTAGTTATATAACTGTAATAGATAAGGATACTAATACTCAATTTATATTAGTTCCTGGTAAGTATAAAAATATAGAAAATACATTTGGATTTCCACAAATGAATTATTCATCAGGATTTTATACTTCCTCTCAAAGTATACAATTTAAAGATTCAGCATTTCCCCTTATTCTAACTGTTAGTGCTGCCCTTCAACCAATAGATGAGGCATCTAAAGTAATTTTAAATTTAGCACCTTATATATTATTTATTATTCTTGGAATATCATCAGTAGGTGCATATATATATTCAAGGTTTATAGCTGACCCACTTATAAAGGTACATAAAACAGCTAAAAAAATGGCGAAATTAGATTTTGAAACAATATGTATAGTAAAATCAGATGATGAAATAGGTGAACTTGCTAGTAGTCTAAATGAATTATCTAAGAACCTTAAAAAGACTATGGATGAACTTGAAAATACGAATAAACAGTTAAAAAGCGATATAGAAAGAGAAAGGGAAATAGAATCTAAAAGACGTGAGTTTGTAGCAACTATTTCCCATGAGTTAAAGTCTCCAATTGCAGCAGCTAAGGGGCAAATAGAAGGTATGATTAATAATATAGGAGTGTTTAAAGATAGGGAAAAATATCTTAGAAGATCTTATAGCATAATTAATAACATGGAAAAGTTAGTAAATGAAATATTGTATATGTCAAGAATTGAAAACTATGATTTTAGTCCAAAACTTGCAGAGGTTAATCTATCAAACTTGATTAAGAAAATTGTTGGATCAGAGGAGTATCTTAGTTTTTCAAAGAAGTTAACCCTAGAGGTTGATATTCAAGAGGGAATAATCATTTTAGCAGATGAAAAGCTTATCTTAAAAGCATTATCAAATATAATAAATAATGCTATGAAATACTCTCCAGAGGGAGAGAAGATTATTATAAACCTTAAACTAATTGATAATAATGCTAATTTTAGTGTTATAAATACTGGAGCGCAAATTGATGAAAATGATATTAAGGAAATATTTAAACCATTTTATAGAGTTGAAAAGTCTAGAAATAGAAGCACCGGTGGAAGTGGACTTGGACTTTATATTGTTAAAGGTATACTCGAAACCCACGGTGTTGAGTACAACTTAAAGAGCTATGATAACAAAGTTGAATTTACTGTAAAGTTTCACTTATAATACATTTTTGCTTCACATTAAATACACAAAAATAACTTAATATAACTATAAGTTATCAATAAGACAAAATAGGAGGTAAGCTTTAATGAATAATGATAATAATTCAAAGGATAATATAAATGAATCTAAGGAATATATAAATGATTTTGGAAATACTATGAATTTTAGAGTAAATGAACATGAAAAAGGTACTAGAAAAGAAAAATCTAAAAGATTACCTACACTAGGACTTGCTCTTATGATATTAGTATCATCAGTTATTGGTGGGGTTGTAGGAGCATATTCAATTAGTTATATATCCCCAAGGGAAAGTGCTAATCAAGGTATAACTAAAGATATTAACTTAAATAATAAAGTGATAACAACATCCCTACCTAAAAATTCTATAACTAGGGTTGCAGAGGAAGTAGGGCCAGCTATTGTTGGTATATCAACTACAAAAAGTAGTTGGCTTGATGCAACATCCTCTGAAAGTGCAGGTTCAGGTATAGTATTTGATAGCAATGGTTATATAGTAACAAATCAACATGTTATATCCGGTGGCACAAAAATAATGGTAAGTCTTCCAGGAGGGAAAAAGGTTCAAGCTAAAGTTATAGGTCAAGATGCTAAAACGGACATTGCTGTACTTAAAGTAGAAGAAAAAGGGCTTAAAGCAGCAAAGTTTGGTAGTTCAAAGGCTATTAGAGTAGGTGATAGTGTAATTGCTATAGGAAATCCACTTGGAGAAGAATTTGCAGGAAGCGTAACATCAGGAATCGTTAGTGCAAAGGAAAGAAATATGAGTATAAAAGAAGAGAGCTACAGTAGAACATATAATGTAATCCAAACTGATGCATCAATAAATCCAGGAAGTAGCGGAGGGGCACTACTAAATGAAGTAGGAGAGGTTATTGGTATTAATACTCTTAAAATTAGTTCCGCTGAAGGTATGGGATTTGCTATACCAATCGATGAAGTTAAAGTAATAATTAAAGAACTTATAAAATCAGGATATATTAAAAGACCATTTCTTGGAGTTGCAACTATATATTTAGATAATGAAACTGCTAAAATGTATGGTATACCAAGTGGTATGGGTGTTCAGCAGGTAGTTGCAGGTTCTGCAGCTGAGAAGGCAGGTATTGTTCCAGGAGATATTATAGTAGAGATTGAAGGTAAAAAAGTTGAAAAAGAAAATCAACTAACAGATCTAGTGAATGGTAAAAAAGTAGGAGACACTATAACCTTAAAAATTACTAAGGAAAATGGTAATACTAGAACAGTTAAGGCGACTTTAAGCGAAAGTAGAAATGAGCAATAGTAAAAAAGTTTTACTTGATAAAATAAATTTGTCTGTGATATTATAGAACTTATAATTAAAATTTGTAGGGGTGAATGGTATGAGCAAAATGATTAGCTTAGGCCAATTAACAAATCAATGTGGGAATAAATTAAGTAGAAATGATCAATCTTCTCACACTACAAAATGTTCACTTGGGTTAAATGAGGCAGTAAACAAAAATAAACTTACTATTGTTTTAAGTGAAGAGGATATTCCATCAAGATTTAAAAATACACCAATAGAACTTTTACTTAGATATCACAATTTAAGACAAACATTTGATAAGTACGATAAGGCAAAAATCTTAGTAGGAATGTGTATGGATAATAGAAAGCATCTACATATTCCTGATAACTTTGCTTATATAATTAGAAGTGCAGGCGGAAATCTAAGATATAGTGAGTTTAAGGTATCATACTCTATATCTGTAGGTGATGTTGAAGCAATAGTACTAATTGGACATAATAACTGTGGAATGACTAATCTAATATCCAAGGAACAAAAATTTGTTAATGGTCTAGTTCAAAAATGTGGATGGGAAGAAGAAACTGCAAAGCAGCATTTTAGAAGTTATCTTCCAATGTTCGAAATTGGAAATGAAATAGACTTTGTTATTGGTGAAGCAAAAAGACTTAGGGAAAAATATAAAAGTATGCTAGTAGTTCCTTTATTCTATAATGTAGAGGATAACCTATTATATATAGTAGAAGAAGACTAGTATAAAAGATCAGGAAATTATAGGTGCTTAATGTAAACATAGAATATACATTAGGCACCTGTTTTTGTGATATAATTTTATAATAAACAAAAGAACATAGGAGGGTATTTATGCCTATTAGAATAAATAATATAAAAATTGGACTTGATGATGATATAAATAAATTAAATAATGAAGTAGCTAAAAGACTAAAGATTTCAATTAATAGCTTAAAGGATATAAGAATACTTAAGGAATCAATCGATGCAAGAAAGGAAGATATAAAACTTTGTTATCATGTTGAGGTTGATGTAGAAAGTGAAGATAAAGTATTAAATAAGACAAAAACAAAGGATGTATTTAAAGTAGAAAAGTCAGAGGAATTAGTAGTTGACTATGGAGATGAAGTTTTAAGTTCAAGACCTATTGTTGTTGGTAGTGGACCATGTGGTATGTTTGCGGCACTGCTACTTGCGGAAAATGGATATAAGCCTATACTTCTAGAGCGAGGATGTGAGGCTAAAAAAAGAAAAGAAAAAATAGACTTCTTTTATAAAACAGGAGTACTTGATTTAGATTCAAATGTGCAGTTTGGTGAAGGTGGAGCAGGTACATTTTCAGATGGAAAACTTACAACTAGAATAAAGGACCCAAGATGTTCATTTGTACTAAAGGGATTTACTGAAAGTGGTGCACCATCTGAGATTATATACTCTGGAAAGCCTCATATCGGAACAGATATACTTATAAATGTAGTAGAGAATATTAGAAAAAGAATTATAGAACTTGGTGGCGAAGTTAGGTTCTCATCTAAGGTTACAGATATTATAGAAAAGGATGGAAGTGTTAAGGCACTTAAAATAAATAATAATGAAGAAATAGAGGCGGAAGTTGTAATACTAGCAATAGGTCATAGTGCAAGGGATACCTATGAAATGCTTCTAAAATCTGGAATTAATTTAAATCAAAAAGCATTTGCAATAGGAGCTAGAGTTGAGCACTTACAAAGTATGATAGATGAAAATCAATATGGAAAACAATGTACTCATCCAAAACTTAAGGCTGCTGACTATAGATTAACACATAGAAGTGAGATAACAGGAAGACCATGTTATAGCTTTTGTATGTGCCCAGGTGGAGTTGTTGTTGCAGCATCAAGTGAGGAAAATAGATTAGTTGTAAATGGAATGAGCGAATATAAAAGAGATGGAGAAAATGCTAATAGTGCTATAGTGGTTGGAGTATATCCAGAGGACTTTGAATCGAGTCATCCATTAGCTGGAATGGAATACCAAAGACACTATGAATCACTTGCATATAATCTAGGTGGAGGAAGCTATACTGCACCGGTTCAAAATACTAAGGATTTTATAGAGGGAAAAGTTAGTAAACACTTTAATGATGTTAAACCGAGTTATACAAGAGATACGGTATTTAAAGACCTTAATGAATGTCTTCCAGACTACGTTACAACTACTATGAGGGAGGCTCTTGTCTCATTTGATAGGAAAATTAAAGGGTTTTCACAAAATGGGATATTAACAGGTATTGAAACAAGAACATCAGCACCTGTAACCATGCCAAGAGGAGAGAATTTAGAATCTCACGATATAAAAGGTATATATCCAGCAGGTGAAGGAGCAGGTTATGCAGGGGGCATAATGTCAGCAGCTGTTGATGGACTTAAAGTAGCTGAAAAAATAATGGGTAAATATAAACCTTTAGATTAAAGCAAATTTATAAAAGAGGATAATTTTATGGGGAAAAAAAGAATATATGAAGTTGATATATTAAGGGGAATAGCCTTTTTAGCTGTAGTACTTCAACACTCACTTGCAGGGTTTATATATGATAGTAACCTTAAAGTATATGAAAGTATTACGTCTTCACTTCTTCTAAATATTATTAGGTTTGCAGTACCACTATTTGTGGTAATGACAGGATTTTCCCTTTATTATAGTGATAAGGGAAATGGATATTTAGAATTTATAAAAAAAAGGTTTAATCAAATAATACTGCCATATTTACTTTGGACTGTTGTCTATGATTTATTTATGTTCCTGATTACAGGAATGAAGGTAAAGGGACTATATGATACATTAATTGAGTATCTAAAATATGTATTTACAGGTACCGCATCATATCATCTATGGTATATGGTAATGATAATACAATTTTATCTAATATATCCTATATTTAAGAAGCTAATAAATAAAAACAATACTAAGAAAATTAATACTTTAGTTCTTGTAGCGTTTTTTGTAATACATGTTGGGTTGTTATATTGGTATAATTTTTATTCTGGAGGATTATATGAATCTCTAACTGGATTATTAAAGGATGTATTAGCCTATAGAGATAGATTATTTATAATGTGGATGTTTTACTTTGTTATAGGTGCATATTTTGCAATATATTTTGATGACATAAGGTGTCTACTTTGGAAAATAAGATATATAACTACTGCTTTATTTATTTTCTCATTAACATATGTAATGATGAATATGGTTGAATCAGGCAGCTTTAATCAAAGTGGAGGATATACAATAAATCACTTCTTAGGAAGCCCATTAAATACGTTAATGTTTCCTCTACTGTTTTTCTCAATACTTATTCTTTATCCATTAGCAGAGTATGTATTAAAAAAGCATGAGGGTTTAGGGGGGAGGCTTATTAAAGTAGGAAAGTACTCCTTTGGAGCATACCTAGTTCATCCTCTTGTGCTTCATTATGATAATATAATTATAAAAGCATTTATACCATGGTTTTATATTAGGATTTTACTATCATTTGTTATATGTTCAATCTTAAGTATATGGATAGCTAAATTATTACAAGTAGGAAGAAAGAATATTGATTTAAGACTAGCTAGTGGGAAAAAAGTTAAAACAGAAAAATAATGATTTGTTTATTTCTTAAATCTACTTTGGAGGAAATATGAAAAAAGTTAATTTATCAAAAAATATTATAGATGAGGTTTCTATAAATGAAGAAAAGTGTATAGGATGTAATTTATGCATGAAGGAATGTCCTATGTCTCAAGAGATACAAATATCTCCTAAGGATATAATGAAAAGTGTAAAAGATAATAATAATATTGATATATCTATACCATTTTCATGTACCTTTTGTAGTAGCTGTACATCAAAATGTCCAAGGGATATTGACCTTAGTAGTATGTATAATAAAATTAGAAAAGATGTATTTAAGAAAGACAAAAAAAGTGTTAATAATTTTGGATATGCTACTGTAAGGTTCCATCAAAAAAGTAGTTACTCTAGCATATTTACAGGTAGTAACATTCCAAATGGATGCACTTCGGTCTTTTTTCCTGGATGTAGTTTATCAGGATATAGTAAGGAGATAGTAGATAATACATTTAAATATCTAAGTAGTAAAATAGATAATCTAGGCTTATTATTAACCTGTTGTGGTAAGCCATCACTTGATATAGGAGATGAAAAAAGCTTTGAAAGTAATTTCCAAAGTATAATTGATATACTAGAAAAAAACGGTATAGAAGAAGTTATAGTAGCCTGTAGTAATTGTTTCAATACTATAAGAGATTATGGAAATGTTAAGGTTGTTTCTCTATGGGAGACTTTTAGAAATATTGGAGTGCCGGATAGGGTACATGGAATATATAAAAATTCTAATATAGATGTTGCGCTACATGACCCATGTCCAATAAGAAAAGAAAACGAAATACATGAAAGTGTTAGATTTATTTTAGATGAAATAGGATTAAAGTATAAAGAATTTAATAAAAGTAAGGAGAATACTCAGTGTTGTGGTGCTGGTGGTATGATGATGAGTACCAATAGAAATGTAGCGCTAAAACAAATGAAGTTAAGGGCAGAGTCTACAGAAGCAAGCCATATTATTTCATACTGTGAAAGTTGTGTGCAATCAATGATAACAGGAGGAAAAAAGAGCCTTCATATATTAGATTTTTTATTTAATGATGATGTAATAAATAGCAATATAGATACTCAAGGACCACGTGGAGTATTATCCCATTGGAGAGAAAGAAGAAAGGTTGCAACATACGCTCGGAAGTCTAGAAATATATAGAAAGTAATAAAATCCCCATTAAAGCTTAATGCTTTAATGGGGATTTAAAAATTTTAGTGGTCTAAATTAAAGGTTAGCATCTCCTTCAGCCCAGTCAATAGCACATAGTCCACCTGTTTTAAAGGCTTTAAGAACTCTAAGTGTTTCGTCAACACTTCTTCCTACATTAAGGTCGTGGACTACTGAATATCTAACTACTCCCTCAGGGTCAATAATAAATAGTCCTCTAAGTGATATTCCTTCTTCTTCAATTAGAATTCCATATTCATTAGAAACTTTCTTAGTAATATCTGAAGCAATTGGGAATTCAATCTTTCCAAGGTCGCCATTTATCCAAGCCTTATGTGAATGTTCACTATCACAGCTAACAGCAAGAAGTTCTGCATTTTCCTTTTTGAAATCTGCTATTCTCTTACTAAATCCAGTTATTTCTGTTGGACAAACAAAAGTAAAGTCTAAAGGATAAAAGAACATTACAAGCCATTTACCCTTATAATCATCAAGGTTAACCTTTACAAAATCACTTCCATCACCTTTTACTCCATTCATTTGAAATGAAGGTGCTTTTTTTCCTACTAATCTTTCCATTGTGTTTTCCTCCTTAGAAAAAATATTTTATAACCATTTCTATTGTTGCCATTTTCTTATTTCTATATGCCAGATTACTCGTATTAGTTGATAATAATTATTTGTTGCTTAAAGGATATATTACTTGAATTGAAAAGTGAATATTAATAGATAATAATTATTTGATGGTATTACTAGTAGAATTGCCTTGATAAATAAAGTTATATTTGTTATACTTCATATAGAACAGGTAGTTAAGGAGGTTATCGTGAATATTATAATTAATTTTGAAAGTGATGTTCCTATATATATTCAAATTAGAAATGAGATTGTTAAAGGTATAGCATCTGGTAATTTAGAAGATGGCTATTCTTTGCCCTCAGTTAGAGCATTTGCAGAGGATATAGGAATAAATATGCACACAGTAAACAAAGCATATAATATGCTAAAATCTGAGGGATATATAGTTCTTGATAGAAGACATGGTGCCTTTGTATCTGTTTCAAGAATAAGCGAAGAGGATGAAAAACGTTTTAATGATGAATTAAGAGTTATCGTTAGTAGTTGTCTTGCCAAGGGGATGAAAAAGGAAGATATAGTTTCTATAGTTCAAAGTATATGCAATGAAATGAGAGGGGAGAATGAGTAATGGATTTTCTTTATATTCTTACTGTTTTAATACCATTTTTAATATTAATGTTTTCATCGTTAAAAATAGTAAATTTTAATGATAAAACTCTTTTCTTTGGAGTAAGACTTCCAATAGATTTTCAAATAACTGATGAACTTCAAAGGGTAAAATATACCTATAAAAAAGATATACTTATCTCTTTTACAATACTTGCTATAATTATATCTATAGTTTATTTTTTAGTTCCTGAGGAATTTTCAATAAGTGTCTCAATAATAGGAATTCTACTTTTTATATTTGATAGTATGATAAGTTTCAAAATAGCAAATCAAAGAGCATCGCAAATTAAAAAAAGAGATAAATGGTCTGGCTATAGTAAAAATATAGTTGTAGTAGACCTTAACTACAGAAAGACTTCTATCTCAGAGAACAATATATCCAGTAAGTTGTTTTTTATTCCATTAGGAATTACAATTCTAACAGCTTTAATTGGAGTATATTCATATAATATAAGTAAAAATGAGATGATTCCTGGAGTATTTGGTGAGAGTGGTGTTATTAAAGGTTACGTTAAAAGAGGAGATATAATATCAATTTGGGATCACTTAACTCCTTTATTATTTCAAATCTTAATTCTTCTTATTATATATTTTAGCTATATTATGATAGTAAAAAGTAAGCAGATTATTAATGGTGGAGAAGTTGAGAAGCTTAAGATATATAACATAAAAGTGAAAAATGCAGGAATTTATTATACAGCTTTACTCGGAACAATTGTAAGTTTATTTTTAATGAGTTTCTATCTTGGAAGTGCTATAAATAGTAGCTTAGTGATAATTGCTTTTATAGTATGCAATATAGTAACTATAGTTATATATTCTATATACTACAATAAAGTAATTAAACGATACAAATTAGATTATGAAGTTAAAGATAATAAGATGGTAATCAATAGAGATGATGATAAAAACTATGTATGGGGAATGTTTTATAATAATCCTAGTGACCCATCGCTATTCATTCCTAAAAGGATAGGAGTAGGATATGATTTTAATTATGGAGATATTAAAATTAGAATAGGGGTTTCAATCTTTGCACTATTTATGACTATAGTTTTAGGGTTTGTAGCTTTTGTTTTACCATTTGATATGAAGGATAAAACTCCGGTTATTACTAAGGATACTATTACAATTAATAGTATGTACAAAGAAGTTATTAATAAAAAAGATATATCTGATATAAGTATAATAAAGTCTTTACCAGGTAATCTTATAAAAAGCAATGGAGGGGGTACTAAAACAAAGTTTTTAGGAAACTTTATTCAGGATAGAAAATATAAAGCAAAACTTTTTATAGGAAACTCTAATATAGAAGTCATAAAGATCCTTAAGAAAGATGCATCACTAGTATATATTAATCATACAAGTAAAATTAGTACTGAAAAGCTTTATAATACATTAAAAAGTTATATAGGTAAATAAATATAAAGGATGTTGATAAATATCAACATCCTTTAATATATTAGTTAGCTGGAATTACAGCTGAACCATATTTTTCTTTAAGCCATTTCTTAGCATCTTCTGATTTAAGAACATTAACAAGTTCCTTTAAAGCAGGGTTGTCCTTGTTATCTTCTCTTGAAACAACAACGTTTACATTCTTTTCTATAGCAGAAACGTCTTCAGCAAATAAAGTTGACTTAGTATCAAGTTTTGATTCAAGTGCATAGTTACCATTGATTATAGCAACATCAACATCTCCTAGAACTCTTGGAAGTTGAGCAGCTTCTACAGTTTTAACTTTAATATTCTTAGGGTTTTTAACTATATCCTTTTCTGTTTGGATAGCAGCATTAGCATCCTTAAGTTCAATTAATCCTTGCTTTTGAAGAAGCTTAAGAGCTCTTGTTCCATTTGAATTATCATTTGGAATAGCAATTATAGCTCCACTTTTTAGTTCTGATATGTTTTTTATTTTATTTGAATAAGCAGCTAGTGGCTCTGCATGTATTTTTCCTATTGGTACTAGAGTAGTTTTATTTTCCTTATTGTAGTCGTCTAAGTAAGGAATGTGTTGGAAGTAGTTAGCGTCAAGTTGTTTTTCAGCTACTGCCTTGTTTGGAATTACGTAATCAGTAAATTCTTTAACTTCAAGGTCTATTCCCTTTTCCTTTAGCTTAGCCTTTGCAAATCCATTTAGGAATTCAGCATGTGGTACTGGTGTTGCACCTACAACGATTTTTTTAGTTTCAGTTGTCTTTGGAGCTTCTTTTCCTGCATCCTTTGATGAGCATCCAGCAAGAATACCTACTGATAATACAGAAATAAGTCCTAATGATAATAGTTTTTTGATGTTCATTTAATAACCCCCTTAAAAATTATTTACCTCTTATCGAATTTTCTAGCTAGAAGATTTCCAAATTGTTGTATTACCTCAACAAGAATAATAAGTACAATAATAGTTAGTAATAAAACCTTATTATTATATCTTAAGTATCCTTCCCTAATTGCAAAATCTCCTATACCTTCTCCCCCTACGGCCCCCGCCATAGCAGAATATCCTAGAATATTTATTATGGTTAAGGTTATACCAAGTATTAATGATGATATTGCCTCTGGAAGCATAACCTTAAAAATAATCTGATAACTTGTAGCACCTGCAGCAAGTGAAGCTTCAATAAGTCCGTAGCTTACTTCTTTTAATGAGTTTTCTATAACTCTTGCAACAAATGGTGCAGCAGCAATTGAAAGTGCTACTGTGGCAGCGTTAGTTCCTATACTTGTCCCAATTAAAAGCTTTGATAATGGGAATAAAGCTATTAGCAGTATAATGAAAGGAACTGATCTAAACACATTAACAATAGTTCCTATAATGGTATTTATAATTCTATTTTCTAATATGTGACCTTTACTTGTAACTGTTAAGATAATCCCAAGTGGTAATCCTATTATAAGAGAAAATATTGTTGATAATGTAACCATATAAATAGTTTGTATAAGTGGGGTTTGCATTGCTGTAAGTATTTCTGCATATGAATCCATGTTATATCACCTCAACTTTTAGGTTAATGTCATTTAAGTAATCTATGGCATTTAATATTTTACCTTCATCACCTGTTACTTTAATTATAAGATTTCCAAGTTGGATTCCTTGAATAGTTTCAATATTTCCTGCTATTATACTAACATCAAGATCAAATGTCCTTGAAAGTCTTGAAACTATAGGTTCATTTGTTTGTTCTCCCTTAAAGAAAAGGCGAAGTAGTTTCTCGTTTACCTTTAAATTATCTAATACATCATTCGGCGCTTCAAGCACCATATCCTTCAAGAATTCTCTAGATGTTTTAGTTTGAGGCTCTGCGAAAACATCAACAACGTTGCCTTTTTCAACTACAATACCTCTCTCAAGCACTGCAACCTTATTACAAAGCTTCTTTATAACATCCATTTCATGGGTAATTACAACAACGGTAATGTTTAATTTTTTATTTATATCCTTTATAAGTGAAAGAATAGATTCTGTAGTAGTTGGGTCAAGTGCAGAGGTTGCTTCATCACAAAGTATAATCTCTGGATTGTTGGCAAGTGCCCTTGCAATACCGACTCTTTGCTTTTGTCCACCAGAAAGTTGAGAAGGGTACATATTTTTCTTATCAGATAGTCCAACTACTTCAAGAAGTTCATTTACTCTTTTGTCAATTTCTGATTTTGAAACCTTTGATAGCTTTAATGGGAATGCTATATTTTCATAAACTGTAGAGTTCATTAATAGATTAAAATGTTGAAATATCATTCCTATCTTTTTTCTAGCACGTCTAAGGTTACTTGGTGAAACTTTTGTAATGTCAAGAGATTTTGACGGGTCTATAAGACCATCTATAATTATTTCACCTGTACTTGGAACCTCAAGTAGATTAATACATCTAACAAGTGAAGATTTTCCAGCACCACTTAGTCCAATTATTCCATATATATCGCCCTTATCAATAGTAAGATTAATATTCTTTAGAGCCTCAACTGGTTGTCCACCAGACATATAAATCTTACTTAAATTTTTAATCTGAATCAAAGTATCATCTCCTTAAAATCTGCGTATAGAATTAAGTTTAAAAATAGACGTAAAAAAAGCCTCTTAGGGAGGCTATATATCCTCTCATTTTTCAGACAATGCTGCTGGACTTAGCACCTTAGCAAAAGCTTGGTTGCTGGGCGTCATAGGGCCAGTTCCCTCGGCCTCTCTTAATAAGAGCGGAGTATTAAATTTTCTATATAATTAAAAAAAGCCTCTTTAAATTTAAGAGGTTATGTATCCTCTCATCTTTCAGCATGAAAACGCTGCTGGATTTAGCACCTTAGCGATTGCCGGTTGCTGGGCGTCATAGGGCCAGTTCCCTCAGCCACTCTGAATAAGAGCCTTTTCTATGAACTTTTCTTAATGTTGATTATAAGGCTCATAACCTAGTATGTCAATAGGATAATTTTAAATAAATATCAAAATTTTATGCTATTATTTATTCAAATAATAGCATAAAAATATACCTATGCTGACATACGTTTTCATTATAACATAAAATTTATAATTATGTACTGTCAATTTGAAATGATAATAATATTATGGTATTATACAAGGTGTTAAAAAACTATAAACAATAGGAGAGTATGATATGGGTAGGATGTTTGGAACAGACGGAGTAAGAGGAATTGCAAATACTGAACTTACAGCAAATTTAGCATACAACTTAGGACGAGCAGGGGCCTTTGTTTTGTCAGACGCAAAGGAAAAGCCTACTATACTAGTCGGCAAGGACACTAGAATATCAGGTGATATGTTAGAGTCAGCACTTGTTGCTGGTATATGTTCAGTTGGTGCTCGAGCTATTTGCGTTGGAGTTGTACCTACACCTGCTATTGCGTATCTTACAAGATACTATAATGCAGATGCGGGAGTTGTAATATCGGCTTCACATAACCCTGTTGAATATAACGGAATAAAATTCTTTAATAAAGACGGATATAAATTACATGATAGTGTAGAGGATAAAATAGAAAATTTCCTTGAAAATAATCTAGAGGGGATTCCATACCCATCAGGTACAGAAATAGGAATAAGGGAACAAAAAATAGAGGCTATAGAAGACTATATAAATTATCTGAAGGAATCAATTAACGGAGATTTTTCTGGACTTAAAATAGCAATAGATTGTGCAGAGGGTGCTTCATTTTATAGTGCGCCAAAAATATTTAAGGACCTTGGAGCAGAGGTTTATGTAATTCATAATAATCCAGATGGAACAAATATTAATAAGAATTGTGGTTCAACTCATATGGGCGAGCTTAGAAGCTTTGTACAAAGTATGGGGTGTGATATAGGTTTCGCACTTGACGGTGATGCAGATAGATGTCTTGCTGTAGACGAAAATGGAGAAGACATTGATGGAGATCATATAATAGCTATACTTTCAAAGGCTCTTAAAGAAGAAGGAAAGCTTAAGGAAGATACTGCTGTTGTTACTGTAATGAGTAACATGGGACTTGATATAGCAAGTGAAAAAGAAGGTATAAAATTAGTGAAAACTAAGGTTGGAGATAGATACGTACTTGAAGAGATGCTTAAAGGTGGGTATAAAATAGGAGGAGAGCAGTCAGGACATGTTATTCTTCTAGATTATAACACAACAGGTGATGGGCTAATGACAGCTTTATCACTTTCAAAGGTTCTGAAAAGTTCAGGTCAAAAGTCATCAGAACTTAGAAAAACTATGACAGTACTGCCACAGGTTCTAATAAATGCAAAGGTTACAAATGATAAGAAAAACCTTCATGAAGTAGATGAAGAAGTTAAAGCTCTTATAGTAAGTGCTGAAGAGGAACTTAATGGTAGAGGAAGAGTACTAATTAGGGCATCAGGAACTGAACCTTTAATTAGAGTTATGCTTGAAGGTGAAGATTTTGAAAAAATTGAAGTTATAGCTAAAAATATAGCTTCACTTATAGAAAATAAAGCAAAGTAAAATGAAGCTGCTAACAATTGAATTGTTGGCAGCTTTTTTAGTCCTTTAAGCATTTTTATTTTATATCTGGATAAGATAAAGTAAAATATAGTTTTTCGGAGGTATTAAAATGAGCAAAGTAGCAATAATAGGATGTGGTTTTGTAGGTTCAACTATAGCATATACTTTAGCACATACTGGTTTAGCTAGGGAAATAGTTCTCATTGATATAAATAATGATAAAGCTGAGGGAGAGGCATTAGATATTGGTCATGGAATACCACTTATTAAGCCTGTTGAAATCTACTCAGGAAGTATTAAGGATGTTAAAGATGCAGATGTTATTGTAATAACCGCAGGAAAAAATAGAACACCAGGTAAGACTAGGTTAGAACTCGCTCTTGATAATGTAAATATATTTAAAGATTTAATACCAAAGTTAGTAGCAGAAAATAATAAAGCAATATACCTTATAGTAAGTAATCCAGTAGATGTATTAACCTATATAACATGTAAAATTTCAGGACTTCCTTCAAGTAAAGTCATAGGGTCAGGAACAATGCTGGATAGTTCTAGATTTAGATATCTTTTAAGTAATGAACTTGATATTGATGCTAGAAATATTCATGGATATATAATAGGAGAACATGGAGATTCTGAAGTTGCAACATGGAGTTCTACAAATATTTCAGGTATTGATATTGATGATTACTGCAAAATGGTAGGAATTAAGTTAGATGAAGATATAAAAGATAAAATAGAAAATAACATTAAAACAGCTGGTTCTGAAGTTATAAATAAAAAAGGAGCGACATACTATGCTATTTCACTAGCTGTTATTAGAATTATAGAATGCATAGTTAGAGACGAGAAAAGCATATTAGAAGTGTCCTCTTTAATACAAGGACAATATGGAATAGAAGATGTTTCATTAAGTCTTCCTACAATAATATCATCAAATGGAGTTGAAAGAGCACTTGAAATTAAACTTGATGATGAAGAGATGAAATCCTTCAGAGAATCAGCAGAAATAATGAAGAAAACAATTAAGGACGTAGGGTTTTAATATACAAAATAAGAAGAATTAGTAACCATGTCTAGGATCTTGAATATAATGATAATAAAGATTTTAGAAGGGTGATAATAAGACGATGGTTGATAAAAAGCGTTTAGTAATTGGAATAGACATGGGACATACTTTTAACCCTGCTAACTATGGAGGCGTAGGTATTAGAAATGAAGTAGAGGAAACTAGGAAGGTTGGAGAAAAACTTATAAGATACTTAGAGTGTATGGGGCATAGGATTGTTAATGTAACAGTTGATTATGCAGATACACAGGAAGAAAGTTTAAGCGAAAGGGTTAGAAGAGCAAATGCTCAAAGGCTTGATTTATTCGTTTCTTTACATTTCAATAAGTTTAATGGAGAAAGAAATGGAAGTGAAGTGTATACCTATAGAGGAAGAAGACTTCCAGCTGCAGTAAGGACTCTTAATAATCTAGGTAATCTTGGATTTAAGAAAACAGGTATTTTTGATGGCAGTAAATTATATTTAATAAAAAATACTAAGGCACCAGCTATGCTTGTGGAAATTGCATATATTGATAGTCCAATAGATATGGAAATTTACGATCCAGAACTTGTTGCAAGAGCTTTAGCTGAGGGAATTACAGGTCAAAAAATCCCTCAAGCATGCCCTAATAGAAGAGAAGAAAATAATAGTTCTCAATATAGATTTATAACAAAGGATGGAGAAATAGTTGATAGGGATTCAAAAAGAAATTCCCTATATAGAGTGTGTGTTGGAGGATGCCTTTCCTATGAAAAGGCAAGGGATATAACCCTTGAAATTAAGGAACTTGGCTATACAGTTGCAATGGAAGTTATAGAGTAAAGTTAATATTAGCTTGCCACTTAAGATAAAAGGTTAACCTTTTTTTATATAGCAAGAGGCACCAACCCTTTATAGGAAGGTGACCTCTTTTTTATTTATCATTATAAGCTATTATTAAAGTGAAATATGTATTTTTATGGAACAATAGGTATATTAATATAAAAAGCAAGACTTATTTTTAAAAATGTTATATAATATACTTTATATCAATTAACAACAACAAAACCCAGTAAATATTTATCAAGGAGGATAGAGTAAATATAATTAAGCGCCAGGACTTTTTTATGATTTAAAGTTGACGAGGTCAGAGTTTATCGAAATATCGGCGGATACTCTGCGTTTAACCAGCGTAAAAAACCTAACAAAGACTTAAAGTAATTTAAGGAACAAAAAGGTGTGGTTATGGGTTTTGACATGTTTCAATATGAAGGGAGAATACAAGCATGTGCGGAATCGTAGGATATGTAGGAAATAGAGAAGCATCACCATTACTAATAGAAGGACTTTCAAAGCTTGAGTATAGAGGATATGACTCAGCTGGTGTTGCTATATTAAATGATGGAAAAATTAAAATAGAAAAGTGTAAAGGTAGACTTAAAAACCTTGAAAATAAATTAGAAGAATTCCCTATAGAAGGTGGAGTTGGAATTGGACATACTAGATGGGCAACACATGGTGAACCATCAGATGTAAACTCACATCCTCATTTTAATAAGGACAAGTCAATAGCAGTAGTACACAATGGTATTATTGAAAACTATATTTATCTAAAAGAGTGGTTAGGAAGTCTTGGATATGAGTTTTTAACAGAAACTGATACTGAGGTTGTAGCTCACCTTGTAGATCACTTCTACAATGGAGATATAGTTAAAGCTGTTGCAGATGCTGTTGAGAAAATAGAAGGTTCATATGCTCTAGGAGTTGTTTCTAAAAATGAACCAGAAAAGTTAGTAGCTATAAGAAAGGATAGTCCACTTATAGTAGGTCTTGGAGAAGATGAAAACTTTATAGCATCAGATATTCCAGCAATCCTTAGCCAGACTAGAAAGGTATACCTACTTGAAGATAAAGAACTTGTAGTTCTAACGAAGGAAGGTGTTACTATAACAACACTTGAAGGAATGCCAGTTACAAAGGAAGTATTCAATGTAACTTGGGATGCAGAGGCTGCTGAAAAAGGTGGATATGAACACTTTATGATAAAGGAGATTCATGAGCAACCTAAGGCTATAAAGGATACTATGACATCAAGAATAATGGCTGATTCAGATGAAATTAAGCTAGATGATATAAATCTTACTAAGGAAGATCTAAAGAACATAGATAAGATATTTATAGTAGCATGTGGAACAGCTTACCATGCAGGTATGGTTGGAAAATATGTTATAGAAAAGCTTGCTAGAATACCAGTTGAAGTTGATATAGCTTCAGAATTTAGATATAGAAATCCAATACTAAATGAAAGAACACTAATGATAGTAGTTAGCCAATCAGGAGAAACTGCAGACACTATGGCTGCGCTTCGTGAAGCTAAAAAGCAAGGTTCAAGAGTTATAGCTGTAACTAATGTTGTTGGAAGTTCAGCTGCAAGAGAAGCAGATGATATTCTATACACTTGGGCAGGGCCTGAAATTGCAGTAGCTTCAACTAAAGCATACACAACTCAGCTAATTGCTATGTATATAATAGGACTTTATCTTGCAAGACTAAATGACAAAATGTCAGTAGAAGAATATAGAGTTATAAGAGATGAGATGCTTGCACTACCAGCTAAGGTTGAAACTCTTCTTGAAAATAAAGAAACTCTTCAAAGATTTGCAGATGCAAACAAAAATAATGATGATATCTTCTATCTAGGTCGTGGACTTGATAATGCAGTTGCACTTGAAGGAGCACTTAAACTTAAAGAAATATCATACATCCATGCTGAAGCATATGCTGCAGGAGAACTTAAACATGGACCTATTGCACTAATAGATGATGGAATACCAGTAATAGCGCTTGCAACTCAAGAGGAGCTATTTGATAAAATGGTAAGTAACATTAGAGAAGTAGTAACTAGAGGAGCAAAGGTTCTATCCATTGCATGTGAAGGCAGTACAGCAATAGAGACGGTATCAGATGCGGTAGAATATATTCCAAGAGCCATAGACCTATTAACACCTGTGCTTTCAGTAATACCACTACAACTTCTTTCATACTATGTATCAATAGCAAGAGGTTGTGATGTAGACAAGCCAAGAAATCTTGCGAAATCAGTAACAGTTGAATAAGATGTAATTTAAGACCATGTACTTATAGTACATGGTCTTTTATAAAATTAGTAACTTACAATAAGTATATAATTTTGTAGTTATATTAGTATAATGTTTATGACAAATTATAGAACGTTTTTACAATATGTAACATATTATAATCATGTAAATATTATTTAATGGAGCGAGAATATGTATAATAATTATAGGACAAATGAATGTCCTTATTGTTCACATGGACACAGTAGAAGTAATGAGTATAACGATTATCAATGCCCATATTTCTATGATGACTTAGTAGATAATGTTGAGTTTTCTAGGGAATTTGGTGATTATTACAATCCTTTTGATGATGAATATGATTATAATTTAAGACTCAATGCATTTAGGACTGATAATGTTAATCCTTCAATTGTAATGAAGGATTATGGACCTAGTCCATTTGTAGTTGATATTGACGAAGCAACTAAGAAAAATAATAATTTCCGTAGTGCATTATGGACAGGAAGCCATCTACAAGTTACCTTAATGAGTATAAATGTTGGAGATGATATAGGCTTAGAACTTCATAGTAATGTTGATCAGTTTATACGTGTAGAAGATGGCCAGGGAATTGTTAAAATGGGCAAGAATAAAGATAAGTTAGATTTTAGAGCAAATGTTAAAGATGGCTTTGCAATTATGATACCAGCTGGTACATGGCACAATATTATAAATACAGGAGATAAGCCTCTTAAAGTATATTCTATTTATGCACCGCCTCAACATCCAAGGGGGACAGTTCATGTGACAAAGGCAGATGCACAAGCAGGTGAAATGAATCACAGGTTTAATTAATATTCAATAAACAGTGCCTGATTCTTTATGATTTAGTTTCATGAAGTCAGGCACTGTTTATTATAGTTAAGTATTGTAGAATTAGTTTATTTATAGAGTTTTATCTTAAAGTAAATAATGTTTTTTAAATTAATAATTTTTTTCTTTGTTTATCTTTATACATATTTTTATCTGCAATATTTATAACTTCTCTTATTTTATCAACAGAGGTTTCAGAAAATGAATAACCAATAGACAAACTTATAGTTAAGGCTTTATTATATTTATTTTGCTCTTTTATTGAATTACATAGCATAGTGTAAAGGTCTTTGATTTCAGTGAAGCTTGAGTTTTTTATAATTATAATAAATTCGTCACCACCACTTCTTGCAATGATAGAATTTTTTTTAAAAGTCTTTAGTAATAAATTTGAAGTGTATTTTATTAGCTTGTCTCCAAATTCATGTCCAAAGGCATCGTTTGTTTTCTTTAAATTATCTAAGTCACAGAAGATTATACCTATAGAAGTATCCTCTTTTGTATTTAAAATATTAATTTGATTTTCAAGATATAACTTATTGTATAAGTTTGTTAAGCCATCATAATAACTTAAGTTTTCTAGTTTCTCTTCAAGTTCTTTTTTTTTAGTTATATTTCTACTAAATCCTTCAAGGGCAACTAGCTTACCCTTTGAGCTATATATGGGAATACAAAAATCCTCAAGCCAAACATATTTATCATTTTTATGTTTGAATCTAGTGGATATTGGTAATGTATAGTCAGTAGAATTATTAATTTTATCCATGAGAGTTTCACGGTCATCAGGATGAACTATTTCAAATGCAAGCTCAGAATTAGATATAAGTTCTTCAGCACTATATCCTAATAATTCTTTTATGGAAGGGCTTATATATGTAAATTGAAATTGTGGGATTAAATCGCATCTATATACTATATCTTTACAATTTTGAAACATTTTAAGTAGTTTTTTTTCATTATTATTAAATTTTATATATTTTGATATGTCTATTATAGATAGTCTTAAACCAGAAAAATCTATACTATTAATAGAAGTAATTTTAATATCAATGTCCATAAAACTACCAGTTTTTAATCTAATTGTACTTTGTATATTTATAGGTAAAATAATATTTTCAGGAATACCTGATATATAGTCTGTGATATTTTTATTTATTAGTTCTTGTTGAGTATAACCTAAGATATTATAGCAATTTTCACTTATAAATTTTATCAATTTATTATTATTTATTTCGATATATACTTCTCTTAAAAAATCGAGTTTATTACTAAAATAGGAATTCAACATATAAGTTCTCCTTTAATATTTGGTTTCTTTAATTTTGATGAATTAATATATTATAGAATCTAATACCATTTTATACAATAAATAGGATTTAATGCAACAGGTTGGTGTTTTTTACATACATATAAAGTGAAATAGCTTAATTTAAAATCTATAGGGATTATACATAGTAAATTTAAGAACATA
The DNA here is from genome assembly GCF_001047375.1 of Clostridium cylindrosporum DSM 605. Lineage (NCBI taxonomy): Bacteria > Bacillati > Bacillota > Clostridia > Eubacteriales > Clostridiaceae > Clostridium > Clostridium cylindrosporum. The sequence goes on along the minus strand of NZ_LFVU01000028.1, from coordinate 435,807 downwards.
GAAAGTATATCAATTTAACCAACGGGATAAAGTGCAGATAATGGAATAATTCAATGTGTAAAAGGGAATGGCTATATTTATACTATATTTAATAATTTAAATGAAATGTGGTGAGGTAAGTGGCAAGTAGAATCGTAATTATAGGTAATGGTATTGCATCAATAACAGCAATTAAAGCTATAAGAGAGGTAGATTTAGATTCAGAAATATACCTAATTGGAGAGGAAAAATTTTATCCATATAATAGAATAAGGTTATCAAAGGGTATGCTAGATGACATTGAAGAAAATAATATACTTCTTCAAAAAAAAGAGTGGTATGAAGAAAATAAGGTGAAAATTTATATTAATACTAAGGTAGTAAGTGTAGATATAGATAATAAAGAAGTTTTACTATCAGATGCCACTAGCATTAAGTATGATAAGTTACTTTTTGCAAATGGATCAAGTAATAGAGTACCTCCAATTGATGGTATAAATAAAGTAGGAGTACATACAATAAGAACCCTTGATAATGTTTTAGGTATAAAAGATAATCTTAACAAAGCAGAACAAATAATAATCATTGGCGGAGGAATACAGGGACTTGAAACTGCTTGGATATTACATAAAAGTGGTAAGAAGGTTATAGTGGTTGAATTACTATCAAGACTAATGCCTAGAGAATTAGACGATAAGGCATCAGAAATATTAAAGAAGATTATAATAGACCATGGAATACAGATATTAACTAGCTCATCTGTTAAACAAATATTAGGAGACTCAAAGGTAGAGGGAATTTTAGTAGATGAAAAGTCAGAAATAAAAGGTGATATCGTTATTTATTCAACAGGAATTAGTCCTAATATAGAATTAGTGAGTAATACGAAAATTAAAGCTAAAAGAGGGATAGTAGTAAATAATAAAATGGAAACGACTATAGAAAATATATATGCAGCAGGAGATGTTGCTGAATTCAATGATAAGGTAACTGGATTGTGGAATATTGCTATAGCTCAGGGAAAGGTTGCTGGCTATAACATTGTAGGAAAAGAAATTGCATATGAGGATATTACACCGGTAGTTACTTTAAATGCCTTTGATATTTCATTGTTTTCTATGGGTTGCATAGATGAAACTAATTCTACAAAAGTATTATTAGATGAAAATGTTAATAATACTGAATATAAAAAGATATTTATAAAAAATAATAAGATAGTCGGTGCAATTGTTATAGGCGATACTAGAAAATCACCATTAATTAAATCAGCTATAGAGAAAGAAATACTATTAGACGAATTTGATTTATCTAATGTCTCTGTAGATGAACTACTTAATAAACTAAAAAAATAACTATTTTGGAGGTAATACTATGTCAGAAATAAAATTTTGTGAAAATAACTTTAATTTTGGAACAGAGGATGTAATGAAAAAACTAAAAGAAAATTTTAGTGGGGCTAACGTATCATCGGAACCTTGTTTAGGGTACTGTGGTGACTGTTCCGTAGGTCCTTATGCTTTAGTAAATGATGAATTAATACAAGCTGATACATCTGAGGAATTGTATGAGAAAATAAAAAGTATGATATAGAACCAAGTGTATTCCCTTGTGTTTTAAATCACATACATTCATATGAAAATAATTATAATTAAATTATGCTACATGAAGATATATGTATATAAGTATTTAATAAACATTGGGGGAAGTTAATATGGTAAATATAAATAATTTGGAAAGACAACATGAAGAGATAAAGGAATTAGCATCTAAAATTAAGGTTAATATAAATTCAAATAACTTGGAAGAAAATATAGATGTTTTAGTAAAGGATTTAAATATACTTGCAGGAAAGTTAAGTATTCATATGAGTCTTGAGGATAAGTTTTTATATCCAGAACTTATTAATAGTAAGGAAGACAAGTTGAAAGAGATTGCAAAACAATATAGTTATGAAATGGGAAATATTAATTCAGGTTTCAAAAATTATAAAAGTAAGTTTAATACTAAAACTAAAATACTAAATAATATAGAAGAATTTTCAAAGGAAAGTAAAGAAATAATAAAATTATTAGAAAGTCGTATTTCTAAGGAAGATACTCATCTATATCCAAAGGTAAAATCTTTATAAATAAACTAAGATATGTAGTTATAATAGAATAGTTTAAGCTTTAGGAGGAATTGTATGATTAATAAGTTTAATTCATCAGATAATATAGGAGATATTGTTAGTATTTTTCCAGGTGCGAGTAATTTATTTTTAGAATACAGGATAGACTTTTGCTGTGGAGGCAATAGACCCTTAAAAGAGGCCATAAATGAAAAAAAACTTAATGAAAATGACATAGTTAACCTATTAAATGAAAGATATAAAGAATTTCTAGAAAGAAATGAAGAGTTTACAGATTGGGTAAATGAAGATCCAAGTAAGCTTGCAGATTATATAGAAGGAAAACATCATAGATACTTAAATGAAGAATTACCTAAATTAAGTGAACTTACATTGAAAATACTAAAGGTTCACGGGAAAAGTCACGACGAACTATATAAGGTACATAAACTATTTAATAGTCTAAAAACAGAACTTGAGGGACATTTAATAAAAGAAGAGACAATTTTATTTCCTAATATAAAGAAATACGAGAAAGATAAGAATAGTGACATAAAAAGGGATATATCAAATCTAATTGAAGAACTAGAAAGAGAACACGTAGGAGCAGGTGACATAATAAAAGAATTAAGAGAAGTAACAGGACACTATATTGCACCTAAAGATGGATGTAGAAGCTTCCAGTTAACCTATGAAAAGCTTCAAGAGTTAGAGGAGGATATATTTCAGCATATACATCTTGAGAATAATATTTTATTTAAAAAATATAGTTAAGAAAGGTGATACTTATGTCTTTTAAAATTAACAACACAGTTACCTGGGTTGGGAAAATGGATTGGGAACTAAGGAAGTTTCATGGTGAAGAGTACTCTACCCATAGAGGGTCTTCCTACAATTCATACTTAATTAAAGATGAAAAGACTGTACTTATCGATACGGTATGGCAAGCATTTACTAAGGAGTTTATTGCTAACTTAGAAAAGGAAATTGACTTAAAGAAAATAGATTTTATTGTTGCTAACCATTCAGAAATAGATCATAGTGGAGCATTACCTGAACTTATGAGATTAATACCGAATACTCCTATTTACTGTACGAAAACATGTGCAAAGCTATTAAAAGCTCATTATCATCAGGATTGGAATTTTGTTGAGGTTAAAACAGGAGACACATTGGAAATCGGGAAAAATAAATTAATGTTTATTGAAGCCAAAATGCTTCACTGGCCTGATAGTATGTTTACATATTTAACAGGGGAAAATATCTTATTCAGTAGTGATGCATTCGGGCAGCACTTTGCTTCAGAATTAATGTATAGTGATAAGGTTGATAGTGAAGGGTTATTATATGAGGCGATGAAGTATTATACTAATATATTGACTCCTTTTAATCCACTGGTAAAAAAGAAAATAGAAGAGCTATTAAGTCTTGGGCTACCAATAAACATGATTTGTCCAGGGCATGGTATTATATGGAGAGATAATCCAAGTGAAATTATAAAGACCTACTTAGAGTGGTCAAAAAACTATAAAGAAGATCAGGTTACAATTATATATGATACTATGTGGAATAGCACTAGAAGAATGGCTGAAACAATTGCAGAAGGATTAAAAGAAATTGAAGCGAATACTACTATAAAGATATTAAGCTCATCAAAATATGATAAAAATGATATTGTAACTGAGGTATTTAAGTCTAAAGCTATACTTATAGGATCTTCAACAATAAACAAAGGAATACTTTCCTCAACAGCTGCAATACTTGAGATGATAAAGGGACTTGGATTTAAGGAGAAAAAAGCGGCTGCATTTGGTAGTTATGGATGGAGTGGAGAATCAGTTAGGTTAATTACAGAAGAGCTTACTAAAGCAGGACTTGAAGTTGTAAATGAAGGCATAAGAGAAGAATGGATTCCAGGTGAGGCTGGATTAGATAGATGTAGAGATTTTGGAAGAAACTTTGGAGAAAAAATTAAGTAAGCTTTATAAAGATAAATTTTATTTATAAAGCCACTTAATAAAATAAATTTTAAGGAGAGATTATTATGGATAAATATGTATGTATAGTGTGTGATTATGTATACGACCCTGAATTTGGAGATCCAGATGGAGGAATAGCTCCAGGAACTAAGTTTGAAGATATTCCAGATGACTGGGTATGTCCTTTATGTGGAGTTATAAAGGATGACTTTAAAAAAGTTGAATAAAAAACTTATATTATAACAATTAATAAGAGAGACTGTATAAGAGTTGCAGTCTCTCTTATTAATTGTCTGTGTATAAATGATTCTATTTTCTTATTTGAGTAATTATTGTATAGCATTTTTGGTATATGTTAATAATTAAATTATAATGCCCTAATATACTAGGAGTATTTGATAATAAAATATAAGGGTATTAGAATTTAACCGGTATTATAAAAATAAGAGGTGAATATTATGTCAAATTGTAATTCATGCCCATCAAGTGGTGGATGTAGTAAGGATAGAGAAGAATGCACTATAAAAAATAATCCAATGAGTAATATCAAGAATGTCATAGGAGTTATGAGTGGTAAAGGGGGAGTAGGAAAGTCATCTATATCTGTTATGATTTCTAAACAATTAAGACAACTTGGTTTTAAGGTAGGAGTTTTAGACGCTGATATAACGGGACCTAGTATACCAAGACTACTTGGACTAAAAGATAAGAAGGCAGAAAATACAAAGGAGCATATATTACCTGTAGAAACAGAAGATGGAATAAAGGTAATATCATTAAATTTATTAATTGATGATGAAAATGAGCCTGTGATATGGAGAGGACCAGTAGTTGCTGGAGCGGTTAAGCAGTTCTGGACTGATGTATCATGGGGAGAATTAGATTATTTAATTATTGATATGCCACCGGGAACAGGAGATGTAGCTTTAACTGTAATGCAGAGTATTCCTATAAGTGGAATTGTTATGATATCTGTTCCACAGGATCTAGTTTCAATGATTGTTAATAAGGCTATAAATATGGCTAGATCAATGAAGATCAAGGTTTTAGGCGTTATAGAAAATATGAGCTATATAGAGTGTCCAGATTGTAGTAAGAAGATAAGATTATTTACTGGAGAAAATATAGAAAAGTTTTTAAATGAAAGTAAATTGAAGCTTCTTGGAGAATTACCAATGATAAGCAGTATTTCTAACTTATCAAATAATAGTTATGAAAGTTCAAAAGAAAGTTTAGATGAACTATTTAATCCTATAATTAAAAATATTTTAGGGTCATTAGATGAGGAAAACAAATTAGCATAGAACAGTACAACACACTTGATATGAAAAATTATACAAATTAAAAAAGCTCCTTAATAATATGTAAATGCAAAGGAGCTTTTTATATAAAGTAAGAGTAGTAGTTTAAGTTTTAAATTCTATATATTTCTTTTCCATCAATCCAAGTAGAGGAGATAACAATATCTTTAATATGATTGATTGGAACTTCAAGAGGGTTTTCTTCTAAAATTGTTAAGTCAGCACGTTTACCTACCTTTAAACTTCCAAGTTTATCCTCAAGGTGATATTGATATGCTGCGTAAATTGTAACTCCCTTTAATGCATCATATACACTTATCCTTTGGTCTTTACCAAGGATTTTATTACTAGAAGTTACTCTACTTGATGCATTCCAAACAAGTTTCAAAGGGTCAGGGTTTGTTACAGGAGCATCATTATGAAGAGAATATATTAATCCCTTATTAAGTGCTGAACCAACAGGGTTAATTCTACTACCCCTCTCATGTCCAAGGAAAGTATTATAATGTCTATCACCCCATACATAAATATGAGCAGGGAAAAAGGAAGGGTATAAGCCTATTTCCTTCATTTTATCTAACTGATCATCTCTAGCTGTTTGGCAGTGGATAATAAGGCTTCTTTTATCTCTTTTGTTTTCATCAAAGACCTCTTGATATATTTCAATAACATCATCTAAAGCAGCATCGCCATTACAATGAATAGCAAACTGTTTATTGATCTCTAGGACATTTTCTAGGCTTTTCTTAAGTTGCTCCTTTGTAAGTGTTGGGAATCCAAGATAATCAATTGGTTTAGGTCTTGTTGGATGTTGTTTTTCATATGGCTTAGATAAATAAGCTGTATAAGCTTGAATACTTCCATCCATAAAAAGTTTTATTGGGCCATCAATAATTTTTAATGAATCTTTATAGTTGATTTCAAATGGAGTGGAGCTAAGAGATTCAATGTGAGGACATAGAATAACCCTGTTTTTGATGATATCATTATCAACTGCATTTTCAAGAAGTAGGGAGGTTTTAAGGTTTGATTCTCCTTCACATACTGTTGTTATTCCCTTAGAAAGATAGTAGTTGGATGCATCTCTTAAATAGCCTAAGTCCCTTGTAAACTTTAAAGTGTTGAATAAAGTCTTTGAAAAAGGAGCCATTGCTGATGCTTCCTCAAAGATTCCAACCGCCTTTCCATTTTCATAGTAAACTCTACCACCTTCAGGATTAAAGCTATTATCTATAATTCCAGCCTCTTCTATAGCATAGGTATTAGCTGAGAGCATATGGGCTGAAACATGAAGTACAAACACAGGTCTTGTTGTACTAACTATATCGAGGTCTGAAGCTGTAGGCATTCTATATTCATCGATTAAAGTATCGTCAAATTCAATAGCAATAACTGGATCATTACTATTGTCATTTTTAACATAATCCTTTAATTTATTTTGTAAGTCAGAAATATTTTTAATATCACCAATAGGATAGCAACTTGCATTTATATAAGCTTTTCTTGAAACAGCTACAAATGAAAAGTGACCATGAGGATCAATTAGTCCAGGTAAAACAGTTTTTCCCTTTAGGTCAATTACTTCTGTATCCTGTGATATGTATTCATTTATTTTTTTATCTGAAGTTATTGCGATTATTGTATCATCTAGGATTGCAATAGACGTATTACTTGTACTTTCTTCCTCCATAGTAATTATATGACCATTTATTAAAACCTTACTTGCAATTATTTTATCATTCATTATATTATCTCCTTAAATTTAATTATAGGTAATAATCAATATCTACTTCATCTACATAGAAAAATTCCTTATAGATTTCTTTTCTAATTCTAATAAAATCAGCACTACTTCTATCACGGGGTCTTGGAAGGTCAACATTTACTATTTTTTTTATTGTCCCAGGTCTACTAGACATTACTACAACACGATCACCTAGGTAAATTGCTTCATCAATATCATGAGTTACTAGAACCATAGTATTTTTTTCATTATCCCATATACGAAGAAGTTCGTTTTGCATATTAATACGAGTAAGAGCATCTAAAGCACCAAAGGGTTCATCTAGGAGTAGCACCCCTGGTCTATTAACTAGGGTTCTTGCTATGCTAACTCGTTGCTGCATTCCCCCAGATAATTGATGAGGAAACGCTTTCTCAAACCCCTTTAAACCTACTAAATCTATATGATGTTCTATAACTTTTTTCTTTTCAGACCTTGAAATTTTTTTAGAAAAACCAAATTCAATATTTTCCTCAACTGTAAGCCAAGGAAATAGGCGAGATTCTTGAAAGATCATTCCGCATGATATGCTTGGCTTAGCTATTTTCTTATCATCTAAATAAATTTCTCCTTCAGTAGGTTTTTCTAGGGCTACAATCATTTTTAATAAAGTACTTTTTCCACAACCACTTGAGCCAACTATACTTACAAATTCACCTTCTTTAACCTGTAAGCTAGTTTTTGAAATTGCCTCTACCTCACCAGTACTTATTTGGAATTTTTTTATAACATTTTTAATATTTATAGCTTTTCCTAAGGTTAATTTATTTACCATATTAATCTCCTTTACCTTCCATGCTCAAAATTCCACTTTAAAACTCTACGTTGTAAATTTATTAGAACAACATCTATTAATAAACCAATAAATCCAATTGAAAATACACCAACAAGCATAATATCAGGTTGGGAAAGTTCTCTTGCAAACATAATTAAATATCCAATACCCTTTGATGCAGCAATCATTTCTGCACCAACTACACACATCCATGAAGTACTAACCCCTAGTCTAACTCCTGTAAATATAGCAGGAAGTGCGGCTGGAAATACAATCTTTGTTAATACTTCAATGTTACTTTTCTCAAGTATATAAGCAACTTCTAAGAGTTTTTTATCAGTACTTTTTATCCCATGAATTGTATTAATTAAAATAGGCCAAAAACTCCCAATTGCAATTACACTTACCTTTGAACCTTCATCAATACCCATCCATAAAATTAACATTGGTATCCATGCTATATTTGGAATAGGTCTTAAAATTCCTATGAGAAAGGTTGTTGCTGTATCAATTTTTTTGAATAATCCGATTAAAATACCAAAAATAATGCCAAGAGAAGCACCAACTGTAAAGCCTTTTATTACACGAACTGCACTAATTGCAAGATGTCCTTCAAGTTCACCAGTTTTAATCATTTCAATGAAATTTCTAAGGATTATTGAAGGAGCGGGCATTATAGATTGATTTATAATGCCCTTTGATGAAAGTATTTGCCATATAGCAACAAGGAGTATAGGGGTTGCAGAGGCTAGTATGAAGTTAAAGGTTTTAATGAGACTTTTATTTTTAAACATTTTTCATCATCCTTTTAAGTAAATTTATTATTTAATACCTGCTGCTTCAAGATATGAAGTATCAATAAAGTCATTAACATTTATATCAGTACGAATTATATTATTTTTCTTTAAATATTTTGCAGTTTGTTCAATTGAATCAATACGTTTTTTATCAAGGGGTAAATCTCTACTGAATTTTTTAAAACTTGCATCAAAAGCAGATTTATCAAGACCAGCTTCTTTAGCTATTATATCTATAGCCTCATCTGGATTTTTATCAGCCCAATCAACAGTTTTATTAAATACTTTTAAAATTCTAGCTGTAATATCTGGATTTTCCTTTAAAAATTTATTATTGCCTACAATAATGTTTACGTTATATTTATAGCCTGTACCATCTGCAATAATCTTAGCAGCACCGGAGGATACCGCTTTGGAGATATTTGGTTCCCAAGTGACAGCAGCATCTATATTCTTTGAAACAATAGATGTATAAATATCTCCAGGAGAAAGATTAACTAGCTTAATATCAGATTGCTTTAAACCTACAGATTCTAATTGTATTAGTATTAGTTGGTGTGCAACGCTACCAATAGTTACTCCTACTTTTTTACCTTTTAGGTCTTTGATTTTTTCCACTTTAGAGCCCTTAGCTGCAATTAGTGCATTGCCAGATTCTGTCGCACCATAGGATGCAATGGCTTTTAAATCTATGTTATTAGCTTTTCCCTGAAGGGCAGGTTGATCTCCAGTAAGTCCTAGATCAAGTTCTCCAGCGGCAAAAGCCTCAATTATAGGTGGACCAGCTGCAAATTCTTTTAATTCAATTTTAATATTGTCCTTTTCGAATTCCTCTTTAAAGTAGCCAAATTTTTCAGCGAGTATTGGTTGAAGATGACCAGGTTGATGACCAATACGTACAACTAAGTTTTTCTTCGTAGTTGTATTGGCATTAGTAGGTGAAGCTTTTTCTTCCTTCCCACATCCTACTAAACCTACGCTAAGTAAAGTAGTAATTGTTATGAATTTTAATAATTTCTTCTTCATAAATGATTCCTCCTAAAAATAATAAATAATTCCTAGTAAAGTTATAGGTATTATATGGAATGCTGTTGTGTTTAGTATAGTACTATAAAAATATCTTGTCAATATATGGTAAAAAGTATTTTTGTGCATATATATAGTAGGTGAAAGAGTTTTTGATTATAGATAAATTTTTATTTAAAGTACTATCTTAAAAGTCTGTATTGATAGTAAAAGTAAAATAATATACCATGGAAATATTAAGAAGATTAACAGGTGGAGGGTTATGACTATGTTTAATTGTGCTATATGTAAAGTTCAAGGATGTTCAAAGGGGGAAAAAGAGCAGTTACCCGGAATTTGTCCTACAAGGGAAGGTAAGATTCAAGAAAAGGCTAGAAATTTATATAAGGATGAGGATAAGTCTATAGCTTATAATGCAGCCTTAGTTACAGAAGAAGGTGGGGGAAATATCACAAGAATTCAAGAAACAATTGAATTTATCAAAAAATGTGATTATAAAAAAATAGGTCTTATTTTCTGTATAGGTTTAAGTAAGGAAGCAGAAATTATAGAGAAAATATTTGAATCAAATGATTTAGATGTAATTGGCGTTATGTGTAAAAATGGTGGTATTCCAAAAAGCGAAATAGGAATAGGTGAAGTAGTTAAGGAGAATATGACAAAGAAAGATATTATGTGTAATCCAATAGGTCAAGCTTTATACCTTAATGAAATGAAAACTGATTTTAATGTAATATTAGGGCTTTGTGTTGGTCATGATACATTAGCAATAAAGCATTCAAATGCACCTGTAACTGTTTTAGCTGTAAAGGACAGAGTACTAAAGCATAATCCCCTTGCTGCTATATACTTAAAGGAGAATAAATAGTATGGGATTAAATGATGAGGCTGTGGATAAGATAAATAAAAATAACTGCATACTTTGTGGTGAGCAGCTTGTGTATAGTGAGGAATATAAAGAATTAAATTGTGTATATTGTGGAAAAGTATTTAACAGTAATGTAGCATGTGGCGCGGAACATTATGTATGTGATGTTTGTCATAGTTTAAGTGGAGTAGACCTTATACTTTCATATTGTAAGTCTACTAAAAAAACAAATCCAATAGAAATGGCAAATGACATAATGAATAGCAAGGACTTTTTTATGCATGGACCTGAACATCACTATTTAGTTCCAGCTGTATTAATAGCATCCTACTATAATAGTATTGGAGAAAGTGAAGATTTTAAGGGAAGGAAACTATTAATAGCAAAAGAAAGAGCTGAAAATGTAAAGGGTGGTTTTTGTGGTTTTTATGGAAGTTGTGGTGCAGCTGTAGGTTGTGGAATATTTTTAAGCGTTATTACATCAACAACTCCTCTTACAAAGGATACATGGGGACTGGTAAATGAAGGTACAGGAAGGGTCCTTCTATCCCTTGCCAAAATAGGAGGTCCTAGATGCTGTAAAAAAGGAGTGTTTACATCTATAACTTTAGCTGCAAGGTTACTTGATGAAAATATGAATATAAAGATTTATGACTGGGAAAAGTCTATTCCTAAATGTAATTTTTCAAGGTTTAATAAGGAGTGCATAGGAAAGAATTGTCCATATAATGTCTCGAATTTTTAGACTTTTACATTTGGTGACTTTAGTAACATAAAATATTATGAAAAAGTAGTATTATATTAAGTAACTTAATGAAATAGATATCTTCATTAAAATTTTCTAGTATTAAGGGGCGATTAAATTGGATAGATATAAGGTGAATAGAGAGTTTTTAAAAGCAAATTTTAAGATTTTAGATGATATAAAAACAGACAAACAAAAAGGATTACCTGCTCCTCCTTTTATAAAGGAATATGATGAAAAAAAAGACTTAATAGAATTACCAAGTGTAAAAAAAGAGGATATAATTAAATATAATATATATGATTGTTTAAACGACAGAAGAAGTGTCAGAAAGTATTCAGAAGAATACATTACTTTAAACGAACTTTCTTATTTACTATGGTCAACACAGGAAATTCAAAGTATAAATAAATATACTAAAACAGCATTTAGAAGAGTACCATCAGGTGGAGCTTCTCATCCATTCGAAACATATTTAATAATAAATAGGGTTGAAAATTTAGAAGATGGAATATATAGATATCTTCCATTGGAACACAAACTTATGTATATGTATAAACTTGAAGATGCTAAGAGAAAAATTGATGAGGCAACTCCAAAACAGCCATTTGTACCTAATTTTGTTTCTAAAAGTGCGGTTATTTTTGCATGGAGTTGTATTCCGTATAGAGCAGAGCATAAATTTGATGTTACGGCTCACAAGAAAATTCTTATAGATGTAGGCCATGTATGTCAAAATCTATACATTTCATCAGAAAGCATAGAATGTGGAACATGTGCTATTGGAATTTATGATCAAGTTTTAGTAGATAAAATGCTAGGATTAGATGGTGAAAATGAATTTATAATCTACATGGCGGCTCTTGGGAAAAAGATTGAATAGTTAAAAATCTTTTTTCTAGACAAAGTTTTCTTGTAATGAATGTGATATTAGGTAATAATATATTAGGTATTAAAATGCCTAATATATTTTTTTGTTTTAAGGCCATATGAAAGGAAAATAATATGAACAGTAAAAGTCATAAGGATTATAAAATAGAAAAAGAAAGATTAGATTATACAAAGGAATACCTAGATAAAACTTTAAAGGCTATTGAAGAGTATAAATCTAATACATTTGTTAGCATGCAAGAGGACATGCTAGATACTGATATGTCTGAAAATAGTTCAGCATATATTGATATGATGCTAAAATCACAGGTTATGGATTTTGCAGAAAAGAATTACTATGCTTATAAAAGAGCTATGGATAAACCATATTTTGCAAGGATAGATTATACTGCAAAAGGGGAAGAAAAAGTTCAAAGGATATATATAGGAAAGACCTCACTTATGAAGGCTGAGGATAATGAGATGCTTATAGTAGATTGGAGAGCACCTGTTGCGTCTATTTACTATGATGGAAGACTTGGAGAAGTTGAGTATGAAACAGCGGATGGAATAGAAAATGGAAATCTTTCTTTAAAAAGACAGCTAAGTATAGAAAAAGGTGAGCTAAGCGAGGTTTTAGATATTGATATCACAGCCACAGATGCATTTTTGCAGGCATCACTTTCTGCTAATGCGGAAAGTAGGTTAAAGGATATTGCATCAACTATTCAAGCAGAACAAAATAAGGTTATTAGAGCGCCACTACACCAACCTATTATTATTCAGGGGGCAGCGGGTAGTGGAAAAACCACAATAGCACTGCATAGAATAGCTTATTTTATGTATACATATGAAAAGACCTTTGATCCAGATAATTTTTTAATTATTGCTCCTAACAATTTATTTATAAACTATATATCAGAGGTTTTACCGGAACTTGGAGTTGAAAATGTTAGACAAAGTACTTATGTAGATTTTATGAAGCTATTACTTGGAGCAAAGCCTAAGGTAAATAGCCGTGATGATTTCTTAGCTGAGATAATAGAGTCTAAGGATGATTCAACAGGGGAAGGTGTAAATGTAGCAAAGTTTAAAGGTTCTAAGGAATTTATAGACATAATAAATTCATACATAGATTCAATAGAAAAAGAGTTTTTACCTGAGGATGACTTTGTTGTTCGTGGAAAACTACTTATGGAAAATAGTGAAGTAAGAAAAATGTTTTTAGAAGACCTTACCATTTATTCCTTTGAAAAAAGAATAAAGGAAATAGAAAAGAGTCTAAAAAACAAGTTAAGCCTTGTTGATAAGGACATTATTAAAAAAATAGAGTTTAGCTATGACATGGCTATTAGTAAGGAAAGAAAGTCTTCAGGAGATCCTGAGGAGAGAAGAAAAAGAGTTGTAGCTTTAATAGAACAAAGAGATGAGAAGTTAAAGCTTGCAGAAAAAGAAATAAAAAATGCAGTTAAGGATTATTCGAAGAAGTTTAACATTAAAAAGCTTAATGATTATTATAAAGAAGTTTTAAGTGAAAAGTCTTTATATGAACATAGTAAGGGAATACTTTCTAAAAAGGAAGCGAAGGCTATCAGTAGATATTCTCTTGAAAGATTTAATGATAAGAAAATAGAACTTGAGGACTTGGCTCCACTTGTTTACCTTAAGCACAAAATATTCGGATTTGACAAGAAAATAAATGTTAGAAGTGTTGTTATAGATGAGGCACAGGACTTTAGTATATTTGAATTTTATGCACTTAAAGAGGCCCTTGGAACAACTATGTTCTCACTTCTTGGGGACATGTCACAGGGTATATACTCATATAGATCATTTGATAGTTGGCAAGATGTTATTGAATTAGTCTTTAAAAATGATAAGGCAAATTATATGACCTTGGTTCAAAGTTATAGAACAACAATAGAGGTTATGAATCTTGCAAATGAAGTTATTAAAGCACTAAATAACCCAGATACAGTAATTGCAAAGCCTGTTATTAGACATGGAGAAAAGCCAGAATATAGGGAGTTTGATAATAAGGATATTCTTATTGAAGGGCTTGAAGAGAAAATACTTAAGCGTCAAGGTGAGAATTATAAGTCTATAGCTATTTTATGCAAGACTCTTAAGGAGTGTAAAAGTCTTAAAAAGCTTCTAGACAAATCAGGCAAAATCCAAAGTGTTGTATTAAGTGATAAAAATATGGAATATGAAGCTGGAGTTATTCTAGTTCCATCCCATCTTGCTAAGGGGTTAGAGTTTGACAATGTATTTATAGTAAATATAGGTGAAGAATATGGTGATAGTGAGCTTGACATTAAACTTTTATATGTTGCAATTACAAGAACTCTTCATAGACTTCATATTTATTCTATTAAAGGAAAGACACCACTTCTTAATGATATAAAAGTTAAGGATTCTGATATTTTCAGTTAATATATATGGCTAAAATAAGAAGCTAGTATGTAAAACATAGCTTCTTATTTTAATGATGCTTTGTTAACCATAACAATGATTTTGTAAAGTAAAATATTTTGGGTATTAATTATATTTTTATTATATATACTAATTAGGATTACAAATATAGATTATATAAATTTGACATTAGGGAGAGAAAGATATGCTAAAGTTTTCAAACACTAGAGATACTGCAAAGGCGGTAGTTAATGAATTAAATTATTTCAAAAAGCAGTATTCTGCGAAGCCCTCTGAAAGAATTAAGATGGATAGAGCACTTTGGAGTATTTCAAAGGGAGGAGAGAGTATATCATTTAGATATGGTAAGTATGCTCTTATGCAAGATACAAATAACATATATTGTGGTATTAGCGTAGAGAAGGGATTATGTAAGGAATTATCAGAGTATTATCCCAAAGCCCTTATAATGACAGATGAGTGGTTCTTTTATAACTTTATAGCTAAGCTTAGAATAGGTGAGATTAAAAAGGTTCTACAGGATATAAGTGGTTCTATAAAAAAACCTGTATACATAGAAATTATAGGGAGTACACCAGGGGTAAAAAGTGACCAGGGAGGAACATATACGAAGTTCCAATTTACAGATGAAGGACTAAGTCTTTTGGAACAACTTCCAAGTATTTCAGATAAAATAGATACTAAGGAATTAGAAAAGAGCCCTAATCTACATCTAAATAAAAAGTTAAGTAGTTGTACTACATTAGGTGAAGTAGCAGATGTTGTTAATTCTATGGAAAAGTCTGGAGAGTTAAACTTTATTTTATTAGACTTTTTTATTTGGATACCATTTAGCAAACAGGATAGTAGCTTAGAAGGTATAGGGCTTTCAGAGAAGGAAATTATAGATTTAGTATTTAAACCACTTAACAAATGCATTAGTTAACAATAATGGATCAGGCAATATATATTGTTCTGATCCTTTTATATAAATGAGTTGTTAAAAAGATTTGTAAGAGTTAATATATAATAAAGGTGTTTTTTACATTTTTGTTTGAATAAAGGAGGGATAAAATGACTAAAATTAAAATATCAATTATTACAGCTATAACGATAATATTTTCCTTAACACTTATTGGGTGTTCATCATCACCGGAAAAAGTATTATCAGATGCGCTAACTAAGAATAAGGGTATAACTTATTCTAAGCAAGACACTGACATAAGTATAGGGTTAGCAGGAATGGGCGTTGATATAAAGGCTAAAGGGGAAATAGACAGTAAATCTCAAAAATCATCTATGAAGGTTAGTGCAAAATCTCCACTACTTCAAGGAAAAGACATATCAATAGATATATATTCTGATAAGAATATAATTTATGTAAAGGATCCTGAGTCAGATCAGTATCTAAAAATGAATTCTAATAATGGAGAAAAATCTATTACAGAGATAGGATCTACAATGGCATCAGGTTTAGCCTCAGTATTAAAGGATGATACTAAGGTTAAAGAATCTTTAAAGCTTAAAAATGGAGATAATTCAGATAAAGTTGTAAGTGCAGAAATTAGTGGTGAGACTGTGACAAAGCTAATTGATAAGGCAATAGCTTCTCAAAGTGTCTTTACTGCAATGGAGTCTGCAGTAGAATCACAACTTATTTCTATGGCTGAGACGCAAGGAGTAGGAAGTGTAAATAAAGAAGAAATTCAAAAGTCTGCAAAGGAAGAGGCTAAGAAAGCAGTAGAGGAATATAAAACTTTAATTAAGAATTTAAAATTCCAAAATGTTAAGTATACTGGTAAGATTAATAAGGATGGGTACCTATATGGAGAAGAGCTATCCTTCAATGTTAGTGAAGCTTCATCAGGAATGACTTTAAACATAAAGATAATAACTAAGTTAAGTGACATTAACAGCGGTAAATCAGTAAATATACCAAGTATTCCAGCAGACAAAATTACGAATCTATAAGGATGATTTTAACGCCTTGCTTCTAATTTGTTTATAAGGAGAAGATAGAATGGAAAATTTAAAGTTTTATACTAAAGGGGAAGAAATAGCTAATGCAATTACCCACGGTATAGGTTTGCTTCTAGCTATAGCTGCCTTGGTATTACTAATTGTTTGTGGTGTTAACTATGGTGATGTGTGGTATATGGTAAGTTCCATAATATATGGAGTTACTTTAATAGTTTTATATATGGGTTCAACACTTTATCATAGTATACCTAATATTAATGTAAAGAAGATTCTAAGAATAGTTGACCATTCATCTATATTTTTATTAATTGCTGGAACATACACTCCCTTTACATTAACTATTTTAAGGGGTTCACTTGGATGGACAATATTTGGAGTAGTATGGGGATGCACTTTGTTTGGGATTTTTATGAAGATATTCTTCCTTGAAAAGTTTGAAAAGATTTCAACATTTATGTATATAGGAATGGGATGGTTCATTGTAATTGCTTTAAAAGATATTATTATGGCACTATCTACAGGAGGATTAGTTTTATTAGTTCTAGGAGGACTATCATACACTGTAGGGTGTATATTCTATGCTAAGGATAAATGGCCATATAATCATGCGGTTTGGCACCTATTTGTTTTAGCAGGAAGTGTATTCCATTTCTTAACTATACTTTTATATGTAAGATAATTATTAAAGGCTAACTTAAAGTAATAATTTACTTTGGTTAGCCTTTTTACATTAGAAAATAAGTCTATATAAAGTTGTTGTAACAAAACAAAGAGCAATTCCTATAATAGTAGGAAGAAGGAAGGCAATAACAGTCCATTTAATACTTCCTGTTTCCTGCTTTATAGTCCAAAGAGTAGTTGAACATGGCCAATGAAGTAGACAAAATAACATTGTATTAAATGCAGTAAGTGCAGTCCATCCATTATTAGTAAGAACCTTTGCAAGTGATTCTAGGCTATCAAATTCAATCATATGACCAGTTGATAAATAGGACATTATCAAAATAGGTAAAACGATTTCATTAGCTGGAAGACCAAAAATAAATGCCATTAGTATAACTCCATCAAGTCCGATAACCTTGGCAAATGGATCTAAAAACTGTGATATGTGCTGAATAATACTTAAATCACCAATATAGACATTTGCACATATCCATGTTATAAGCCCTGCAGGTGCAGCAAAGAGAACTGCTCTTTTAAGAACAAATATAGTTCTATCTATAAGGGAAGTATAAAGAACCCTACCTATCTTTGGAACTCTATATGGAGGAAGCTCTAGTGTAAAGCTTGAAGTCACTCCTTTTAGTAATGTTTTTGAAAGAAGGTATGAACAGGCTAAAGTTATCATTATCCCAAGTATAATAAAAAGAGTTACTGTAATT
The DNA here is from genome assembly GCF_001047375.1 of Clostridium cylindrosporum DSM 605. Taxonomy (NCBI): domain Bacteria; kingdom Bacillati; phylum Bacillota; class Clostridia; order Eubacteriales; family Clostridiaceae; genus Clostridium; species Clostridium cylindrosporum. The sequence goes on along the minus strand of NZ_LFVU01000028.1, from coordinate 417,800 downwards.
GCTGGGAAAATAGAGCCTTTAGATAGTACTGTACCTGAAAAGAAAATAGTAGCAATAGCAATTAGTGTTGGAAAGCGGCCATTACATGGGACGAAGTTATTTGTGACAATTGCTATTATCCTCTCACGTGGAGACTCAATAATTCTACACCCAACAACACCAGCAGCATTACATCCAAATCCCATACACATAGTTAAGCATTGTTTACCATGTGCACATGCTTTTTTAAACATATGATCCATATTAAATGCAACTCTTGGAAGATAACCAAGGTCCTCAAGTAAGGTGAACATTGGGAAGAATATTGCCATAGGTGGAAGCATAACAGATACTACCCAAGCAAGTGTTCTATAAAGTCCAAGTACTAGTGAACCATGTAGCCAATCAGGAGCATTTAAATACACAAAAAGATCTGTAATCTTAGCTTCTATTCCAAATAAAAAGTTACTTAGTATTTCCGATGGTATGTTAGCACCTGTTACTGTTATCCACAAAACACATGCAAGTAGAAGCATCATAAGAGGAATACCAAATATTTTAGATGTTATTACATCATCTATTTTCTTATCACGTAAAAGTTTTAAATCATCTTCTTTAACATATTTTAACTTGATTTTCTCGGAAAGTTTATAGCTCTCCTCCATTATCATTTCACGAAATTCTGCTTTATTTGGTGAATTTATTTTATCTCTAAGATCTATTATTTTAGAGAAGGTTTCATCATTAATGTACTGCTTCATAGAACTGAAAATAGAATCATCGCTATCAAGTAGTCTAAGGGAAAGCCATCTAGAATTAAGTCCAGTATCAGCTTTTTCAACTAATGATTTTATTGATTGTACTTTAAGTTCTATGTCCTCAGAAAATTCTAATGTTTTCTTTTTGTTTTTCCATTTTCCACAGATTACATCATAAACCCTATCTTTTAATTCATCTAGACCAAAATTATCTCTAGCTGAGGTAAATACCACAGGTACTCCAAGTTCCTTTTCTATAGCTTTTCTGTCTATAGAAATGTTTTTTTTCTTAGCTTCATCAATAAGATTAATACAAAAAACTATATCATCTGTAATTTCCATTACCTGAAATAATAATAAAAGGTTTCTCTCAAGACAAGTAGCATCAGCAACAACTATAACTGCATCATGATTTGCATAGCAAATAAAATCTCTAGCTACGGTTTCCTCAACTGAGGAGGAGAAAATAGAATAGGTTCCTGGTAAGTCAATAAGTGAGTAATTTTTATCTTTATGTGAAAATTCCCCCCTAGCATTTACTACGGTTTTACCAGGCCAGTTACCAGTGTGTTGATGAAGTCCTGTTAGAGAGTTAAATACTGTACTTTTACCTGTGTTTGGATTACCAGCAAGTCCTATAATATATTGTCCCTCTTCTTTTTCAATGTTAAACATATCTTTAAAAGAGGATCTTTCAACTGATTTATAGGTTAATCCCATTAATATACTCCTTTCATAGTGCTTCCTCTAATGTATATATATAAGGCTAGATTCTTCTTTTCTAAGGGCAATCATGGCACCACGAATTCTAAACACAGTAAGGTTATCCTGTGGCCCTTTTCTTAAAACCTCTAGCTTAGCTCCCTTTGTAACCCCTAATGCAAGGAGTCTCTCTTTTAATTCGTTTTCAGCAAAAAGACTGTTAACTATTACTTTTTCTCCTATTACAGCATTGTGTAAATTTCTCATATAATCACACTCCTAATTAAATATAGAGGTTTACAAGTATACTCGGTAAAAAGTGTAGATACCCAGTTTACTAAACCTATTTTATACTATGATTAAATTACATAATGTGGCACAGGTTTTTGAAAAATATATTTATTTTTTCCTGATTGAAGGTAATACATTTTTAATGTTTATTTTTAAATTTTAATAAAATTAACATAATTTTAGGGTGAATAGACACATTGCTATTGACTTACATCTTTAAATGGTGTATAAGTAGTAGTGTAGAAACTAAATATTTTGGTAGAGGAGCGGTCCTTAAGAGTAGCAATGTGGAGCTAAGCACTATGAAGCATTGAGAAAGGAAGTACCGCCGAAGTATATAGCTGATGCTTTAAGGCTATGTAACTGGTTTTATGCATAATATGTATAAAATTGTCACAAAGAAATTTGTGGAGGGCTATCTTTTTAACACTTTAGATAATTTAAGGTCTTAGAATATGCTCTAGGACCTTTTCTGTTATTTATAGAAGAGAGTGAATCCTTTGAGCGCAAATTTCAAAGGGTTTTTTATTTTAGTTTCTCTCAAAGACTTTTGATAGAAATTAGCATATAGCTAATAAATATATATATCTATATTAAAATAAAAACAATATAGAGAGATTTTTGCACTTTAGGATTGGATTTCAATCCTATTTTTTTATGAAAATTTAAATTTAATGAAACAATTTAATCTTCTTTATATTGTAGATTAGGATTAATTAAGTAACATAAAAATAAAGAAAAAGTTTACATATTTCAATAAAATTAATGTTATTCAACTTTATAGGATTAATTACAAAAAGTAGTAGAAATATGTAAAAAAATATATTATATTAATATTAAAGGGTATACAATAATTTATTGCATACCCTTTAATTTAAAACTTTATAGGAAGTTCATATTCTATACAAAACTTTTTATAATCCTTTTTAAGTTTTTCAAGTTCCTTGTCAATGAGCTGAGGTTTAAAACCACTTTGTTTTAATGCCTCACGAAAATCTTTCTCGCCTAATTTATACTTGTCTAAGATAAATTCTTCAAAGGTCATTGAATCTATTTGTATAAGTTTAGTTTTTCCATCTATAACAACAGATTTGATAAGCATATTGTCCTCCTTATAAAAGAAAAAGTATTATACCATTAAGATATTATATAACTAATAATTAGTAAAGAGAGACAGTGTTTAAAATTTACTTTAACTAAGAATTTTTGGGTTTTTTTATTTTATTTTTATTGTAGTATTCTAATTTAAGCATTTAAAGTTAGAATATTTTTAAATTTTTTTTATAGAAGGTGATAAAGTGGATATTGGAAAAGCAGTAAGGACCCAAAGAATAATGAAAAATTTATCCGTAAGAGATCTTGCATCAATTACTGGGCTTTCACCAGGGGCAATTAGCAAAATAGAAAATGGTAAAACTATTCCGAATGTCTTAACTATGAAAAATATTGCAACTGCTATGGATGTGTCGGTATCTTATTTTTTTATAGATTCAGAGGAGGAGCATATACAGGTTTTTAGGAAAAAAGATAGAAGAGCTCTTATAAGAAATATTGGGGAGGAAGGAGTAGTGCATGAAGAGATGTTAACTAGAGGAAAAGATCTTAGAATGCAGCCTGATATAATAACCTTTAGTCCAGGTAGTAACTCAGGACCCCCATTAAATCATAAGGGGGAAGAATTTATTTATGTTTTAAGTGGGAAATTAAAATGTATTTTAGAAGACATTGGAGATTATGAACTTGAAGAGGGGGATAGTATTTATTATCCTAGCAGTATGTTACATAGATGGGAGAATGTCTTACAGGATGAGGAAACTAGAATGATTGTTGTAGCATCCCCAGCATCATTTTAATAAAGTATTATAGTATAATCATATATATAATTTTTAAAATAAATAGGTATACAAAAATAACCTACTAAGTATTTAGTAGGTTATTTTTATATACTAGAATATAATACATATAGGAATGTTGAAACAAGTAATCTAAAGTAGTATTCTATACTATGTAGGCACTGATTGCATTTTATTACTATTGGAGGAATTATATGTATAAAATTGGTGAGATAATTAAATCTCAAGATGAATTTTTTAAACTTGGAAGAACAAGGGATATAGACTTTAGAATATCATCTTTAATTAAACTTAAAAATGGGATATGTAGATATGAAGATGCAATATTTGATGCTTTAAAAAGGGATCTTGGTAAAAGCAAAGCCGAAAGTTATATGACTGAAATAGGTTTTGTTTTAGATGAAATAAACTTTGTAATAAAAAATCTAAGAAAGTGGTCAAAACCAAAAAGGGTTAAAACATCTATTTCCCAAATTCCAGGGAAAAGTTATATATATAGAGAACCCTACGGAAAGGTTCTTATAATGTCTCCTTGGAATTATCCCTTTCAGCTAAGTATTGCACCTTTAATTGGCGCAATAGCAGGAGGGAACTGTGCTGTAATAAAGCCATCAGAATATTCTACTTATACATCTAGTTTACTAAAAAGTCTTATTGAAGAGGTATTTGAAAGTGAATATGTGAAGGTTATAGAAGGTGGAAGGGAAATAAATCAAAGAATACTTAAAGAAAAGTTTGATTATATATTTTTTACAGGAAGTGTAGAGGTGGGAAAAATAGTTATGCAGGCAGCATCTAGTAGCCTAACCCCTTTAACACTAGAGCTTGGTGGAAAAAGTCCTTGTATAGTAGATAGAGAATGTAATATATCCACTGCTGCTAAAAAAATAGCATGGGGAAAATTTATAAATTCAGGCCAAACTTGTGTAGCGCCTGATTACCTTGTAATACATAAAGATGTAAAAAGTAAGTTTATAGAGTGTTTTAAGGAAAATATTAAGAAGTTTTATGGAGATAATCCAATAAAAAGTAGTGACTATTCTAAGATAATTAACATTAAGCATTTTGAAAGGCTAGAGAGTTATTTAAATACAGGGAATATATTAGTTGGAGGAGAGCTAGATGTAAAAAACAGAAAAATATCACCTACATTAATTGATAATATATCAATGGAAGATAATATAATGAAAGAAGAAATTTTTGGACCAATATTACCAATAATAGAATATGAGGATGTTAATGAGGCTATATCATTTATAATAGAGATGCCAAAGCCACTAGCCTTATATTTATTTACAGATAATAAATCCATTGAAAAAAAGATTCTAAATGAAGTATCATTTGGAGGGGGATGTGTAAATGATACGATAATTCACTTAGCTTCTTCACATATGCCATTTGGAGGAGTTGGTAATAGTGGTATTGGTAGTTATCATGGAAAATTTAGCTATGATACCTTTACTCACTCTAAAAGTATATTAAAAAAGTATAATTTTTTTGATACAAATCTAAGATATCCTCCATATAAAGGAAAGTTAGAAAAAATAAAAAAGATATTAAAATAGAAAAGTAAAGGATACTTACCTTGAATAGGAAGTATCCTTTAAATATGTTACTTTACTTCATATATCCATCCTTCAGGTGCCTCAACATCTCCAAATTGGATTCCACAAAGTGTTTCATAAAGTTTTTTAGTTACAGGACCAACTTCAGTTTCACTATAGAATACATGAAGGTTTCCTTGATGCTGTATACCACCAATTGGTGTTATTACAGCAGCAGTTCCACATGCTCCTGTTTCAGAGAATATATCCATATTATCTATTGGTACATCAGCTTCTTCAACTTCAAGTCCTAGATATTCCTTTGCGATGTGCATTAATGAATATTTAGTTATACTAGGAAGTATTGAAGGTGATTTTGGAGTTATAAATTTATTATCCTTTGTTATACCAAAAAAGTTTGCAGAACCAACTTCCTCAATCTTTGTATGAGTTGCAGGATCAAGGTATATACAATCAGAAAAACCTTTTTCAGCAGCTTTTTCATGTGAAAGTAAACTTGCTGCATAATTTCCTCCAACCTTAGCAGCTCCTGTACCATATGGTGCAGCTCTGTCATAATCAGAAGTTATAAAGTTTACTGGTGCTAAACCATTTTTAAAGTATGGTCCAACAGGCACACAAAATACACTAAATATATATTCAGGAGCAGCTTTTACTCCAATATTATCTCCAACCCCTATAACAAATGGTCTTAAATAAAGTGTTGCTCCACTTTCATATGGTGGAACAAAGTGTGAATTTGCTTTTACAACCTGCATACATGCATCTATAAATTTTTCAACAGGTACTTCAGGCATTAGTAGCCTATCACAGCTTTTTTTCATACGCTTTGCATTTTCATCTGGTCTAAATAATTGGATTTTACCGTCCTTTGTTCTATATGCCTTAAGGCCTTCAAAACATTGTTGTCCATAGTGAAGTGCTGTTGAAGCCTCACTTATTGTAAGAGTATTATCTTCAGTTAATTTACCATCATCCCATTTACCATCTTTCCAAATTGAAACATAACGATAGTCTGTTTTAATATAACTAAAACCTAGATTATTCCAGTCAATATTAGCTAATTTACTCACGGCCCATAACCTCCCTTGTCTAATGTGATAAAATAATATGAGTAAGTTTATAAATATAATTTTATCATAAAATTTGCTAAGTAAAACATAGTATGTGTATAAAATTAAAATTTTTTTATATATATAACGTCAATATTCAGAATTTTTAGGGGGAATTATATAATGAGATTAATTGATATGCATTGTGATACCATTTATGAGCTTTTTAATAATAATGAAAAAGAATTTTATAATGGAGATTTAAGTGTAAATATTGAAAAAATGAAGGTCGGAGGATATACAGCTCAATTTTTTGCTACATTTTTCGAGCTTGATAAGATAAAATCTCCATATGAAACCGCAAACCTAATGATAGATAAATTTCTAACTGAAATTGAGAAAAATGATGATCTGTCTATAGCATTATGCTATAAAGATATATTAAAAAATAATGAAAATGAAAAAATATCGGCTATATTAACTATCGAAGAAGGGGAAGCGATTGAAGGGAACTTAAGTAATATAGAGCATTTTTATAAAAGGGGGGTAAGGCTTATTGGTCTTACATGGAACTTTGAAAATTCTAATGGATATCCACATTGTCATTGTGAAAATTTACCTCTTAAAGATTTTGGAAAAAAGGCTGTTGAATCTATGAATCATCTTGGTATAATTGTTGATGTATCGCATCTTTCTGATAGAGGATTTAATGATGTATATGAAATATGTAAGCTAGATAAGAAACCATTTGTAGCATCACATTCTAATTCAAGAGAGTTAACTAATCATTCAAGAAATTTAACAGATGATATGATTAGAAAAATTGGAGAATTAGGTGGAGTTATAGGTTTGAACTTTGCATCTGACTTTTTAGGAAAAAGTGATATAGCAAGGGTAGAGGATATGATTCTTCATTTAAAGCACATAAAAAATAAAGGTGGAATAGAAGTTTTAGCTTTAGGGAGCGATTTTGATGGAATACCAAATGAAGTTGAAATAAAAGATGCATCATATATGCAGTATTTAGAGGCAATACTTTCAAAAAATGATTTTTCCCATAATGAAATTGAAAAGATAATGTATAAGAACTCCTTAAGGATTATAAAAGATGTAATAGGATAAATTTATAACAAAGTAACATCTTTTTTATAGTAAAATATAGTATAATGTTGAAAAAGAACTAATATTGTTACTAGTATAAATATACAATCATATTACTATATATAGCATGAATAACTACCTTTAAATGCTAGAAAAGTCCTTATATATGTATATTTTAGGGCATTATACAGGTAAATGTATAGTGATATAATTATATAAAATTTAAATATTATACCTATATATCTATTGTTATATTTTAAATTAAAATAGAAATGAAATTATAACTTTGCTATAATGAAGAAAATTGCAACGGTTTTAAGTAAATATTGCAAAATCTTTAATAGGCTAGGTGATTTTTTTGCTAATAGTAAAACATGATTATATGAATCCATATTTTAACCATGCAGCTGAAGATTATTTGATGGAAAATTTTAACCAAGAATGTTTTATACTTTGGAGAAATACAAAGTCAATTCTTGTTGGAAAAAACCAAAACACATTGTCTGAAATAAATTTAGACTATGTAAAGGAAAAAGATATAACTATTGTTAGAAGAATGTCTGGAGGGGGAGCGGTTTTCTGCGATGAAGGAAATTTATGCTTTACTTTTATATCTAACATAGATGAAAGTAAGTTTGCAGACTTTGAAAGTTTTGCAAGACCTATTATTTCATCATTAATAAATCTTGGAATTAAAGATGTTGAGTTTTCAGGAAGAAATGATATTACCATTGATGGAAAGAAGATATCAGGAAATGCACAGTACAGACATAAAGGAAGAATTCTTCATCATGGAACATTACTTTATTCAGCAGATTTAAGTGAACTTATAGGAGGGTTAAATGTTAGACCTGTAAAGTTCAAAGATAAGGCAGTGAAATCTGTAAAGGGTAGAGTTACAAATATAGTGAATCATATGGAAAATCCTCTTTCAGTTGAAGACTTTAAAGAATATGTAATAAATCATGTAGTAAGTAACTTAGAAGATGCTAAGATTTATGAATTTACAGAACATGATATTAGTGAAATACAAAAGATTATAGATAATAAGTATTCAACTTGGGAATGGAATTTTGGAAATTCTCCTAAATATGATTTTCATAGTGAGGACAAGTTTGCATCAGGTGTTGTAGAAGTATTTGTTAATGTTGAAAAAGGTCTTATAAAAGAAATTAAATTCTGTGGAGACTTTTTCGGTAAAAAGGATATAGGTGAATTTGAGTCATATTTTATTGGGAAAAAACATGATGAAGAAGAAATAAAAAATATATTATCTGAAATTGATGCTACGAGTTATATAAATAATATAAAAACAGAAGAGATTATAAGTTTATTATTTAACTAAGGTTAAGGAGTGAGTGTATTGGAAACTGTAAAAATAGGAAGAAAGCCAGAATGGCTTAGAATTAAAGTTCAAGGGGATCAAAAAGCTAATGAAGTATATAAAGCACTAGATAGTCTTGCTTTAAACACAGTATGTAAGGAAGCAAATTGTCCAAACAAAATGGAGTGTTATAATAGAAAAACAGCTACGTTTATGATTCTTGGTAATGTATGTACAAGAAATTGTACTTTCTGTAACGTAACAAAGGGACGTACTGAAGAAGTTAATCCTGAGGAACCAAAAAACATTGCAGTAGCAGTAGAGAAATTAGGTCTTCGTCACGTTGTTATAACAACAGTAACAAGAGATGATCTAAAAGATGGTGGAGCTGCACATTTTGCAGAATGTATTAAGGAAATTAGAAAACTAAATAAAAATGTAACTATAGAAGTTTTAATATCAGACCTTAGAGGGAACTGGGATGCTTTAAAGGTTATTGTTGATGCAAAGCCTGATGTTTTAAATCATAATGTAGAAACTGTAAAATCACTATATAAAAATGTTAGACCAATGGCTATTTATGAGCGTTCAATGGAACTACTTAAAAGAGTTAAGGAAATAGATAGTTCAATACTTACAAAGTCAGGTATAATGGTAGGACTTGGAGAAACTAAGGAACAAGTTTTTGAATTATTTGGTGATTTAGTTAGCCAAGGCTGTGATATATTAACAGTAGGACAATACCTAAGACCATCACTTAAGCATCATCCTGTTATTGAATATGTTCACCCAACAGTTTTTGATGAATATAGAGATAAGGCTAAGGAAGCTGGTATTAAGTTTGTAATGTCAGGACCACTTGTTAGAAGTTCTTACAAAGCTGATATGCCTTTTAGTGGTGAAGAAGAATAAAAACATATTGACAATGATATAACCTTTGGTGTATCATCTTTCTAGCAAACAATAAAATTATATTAATTCTTATCAAGAGCGGTGGAGGGACTGGCCCTATGAAACCCGGCAACAGCTAGTTAATTCTAGTAATGTGCTAAATCCAGCAGGTGTTCCCTGGGAGATAAGATAACGATGCAACTTAGTCGCTTCTTATTTCAAAGGAAGCGGCTTTTTTATGTTAAAGGGGTTATAGGTTTTATATATGGGTTTTTGTAGGCAAAATGGCAAGTTTAAATTATTTATAAAAGATGAATTATAATCGTAGGTATTAACTAACCATACAAAAATATCTGCTAGCATAGAAGATATGCAGTTTATTACTAATGACTTTAATGAGGCATTAAGTACTATATAAGGGGGGACTGAAAATGCCAATTATTATACCTAAGAATTTACCTGCAAAGGAAGTATTAGAAAACGAAAATATATTTGTTATGTGTGAGGGAAGAGCACATACTCAAGATATACGACCTATTAAAATAGCAATACTTAATCTAATGCCTAAAAAGATTCAAACAGAAATACAACTTTTGAGGTTATTAAGTAATATACCAATACAAACCGAAATAACTCTACTTCATATGGCAAGCCATGAATCAAAAAATACATCTAAGGAACATTTATTTAGTTTTTATAAGACCTTCGATGATATAAAGAATGAAAGATTTGATGGAATGATTATTACAGGTGCACCTGTTGAGACACTTGATTTTGAAGATGTAACATATTGGGAAGAGTTAAAAAAGATAATGGATTATACGAAGATAAATGTGTTTTCAACATTCCATATATGTTGGGGATCACAAGCAGGGCTATATTATCACTATGGTGTACCAAAATATAATCTAGATGAAAAATGTTTTGGGGTATTTGAGCATAATGTTTTAAATAACAATAGTAAGTTAGTTAGAGGATTTGATGATATATTCTACGTACCTCATTCAAGACATACAGAGGTTAGAAGAGAGGATATAGATAAAATTCCACAGCTTGAGATTCTTTCAGAATCCCCTGATTCAGGTGTATATATAGTTGCATCAAGAGATGGAAAGCAAATATTTGTTTCAGGTCATGCTGAATATGATCCATGCTCACTAAAAATTGAGTATGATAGGGACGTTGCAAAGGGAATGGATATAAAGCTTCCTAAAAATTACTTTAGAAACGATGATCCAAATGAAGAGCCAATTGTTAGATGGAAATCCCATGCTACTTTATTATTTACTAATTGGCTAAATTATTTTGTATATCAAGAAACGCCATTTGACTATGTATTTGATATATAATTATAAATATTTATATAGCTTGATAATTTTGTGCCATTGACAAGATAAATTGTCCATGGCACTTTTTATTATTAATTATTGTTTATAAAATATAATGTGGCATTATAAGGGTATAATGGAAGGGGTTTTTGATTTATACTATTGTAAAAGGAGGGGTTAGGAATGAAGATAGGAATTATTAGCGATATTCATGGATATCCACATATATTTGAGAAGGCTATGGAAAAATTTAAAGGATGTAGCATGATTCTATGTGCAGGAGATGTGCTGTATCATGGACCTAGAAATCCAATTCTCGATGGGTATAATCCATCAAAGCTTTCAGAGCTTATAAAGATAAGTGATATACCTATTCTTATTGCTAAGGGAAATTGTGATAGTGATGTAGATTCTACTATTATAGGACTTCCTATTTTAGAGTATGTATTTTATGAAGTTAATGGTATAAGGTTTATTGTAAATCATGGTGATAAAAAGTCTAAGGAAGAACTTATCGACTTAGCTAAATATTATAAAGCAAATGTAATTATAAGAGGTCATACTCACATAAGAGAAAATGAGATAATAGATGGCGTGCATTATATAAACCCATCAAGTGCATCTTTGCCTAAGGATTCAAAGCCAGGGAGTGCTGTTATATACACTGATGGTAAAGTAGAATTTATAGATATTTAAAGGAGATGTTTATATGAACAAGTATGATTTAGCAAAGGATCTAATAGATTTTATTGATAGGAGCCCTTCAGCTTTTCAGGCAGTAGAAAATATTAAAGAAAGGCTAACAAAGGAAGGATTTACTCCTCTTTCCTATGAGGAATCATGGAAGTTATCAAAGGGTGGAAAATATTTTGTTGAGAAAAATGATTCAGCTATTATTGCATTTGTAGTTGGTGAAGGTGAGATAGAGGAGCATGGATTTAAGATAATTTCATCTCATACAGACTCACCAGGATTTAAGGTTAAGCCAAGTCCTTATATAAAATCAAATGGATATCTTAAGCTTAATACGGAAAGTTATGGTGGACCAATTTTAAATACATGGTTAGACAGACCCTTATCCCTAGCAGGAAGAGTAACCCTAAAATCAGGTAATCCTTTAAAGCCTAAAAATAAAGTAGTAGACCTAAAAAAACCAATACTTATAATTCCGAACTTAGCAATTCATTTAAATAAAAACGTAAACTCAGGAATTGAACTTAATAAACAAATAGATACCTTGCCTCTTTTAGGAATTATTGAAGATAGTTTAAATAATAATGATTATATAATAAATGAGATAAGTAGCATACTAGGTGTTAAAAATGATGAAATTTTAGACTTTGAATTATTTTTATATGCTGTAGAAAAAGGCTCCATAATAGGAATGAACAACGAATTTATATCAGCATCAAGACTTGATGATTTAGCTATGGCACATGCATCATTAGAAGCAATTATAAATTCTAGTATTTGTAGTGCAACTAAGGTATTTGTATGTTTTGATAATGAAGAAATAGGTAGTGCAACTAAGCAAGGTGGAGATTCAAAGCTTCTATCTAATACACTAGAGAGAATAGCCCTATCTTTAAATAAAACAAGGGAGGATTTTCTAAGAAGTATTTCACATTCTTTCATGATATCAGCAGACCTTGCACATGCAGTTCATCCAAACAGAAGTGAAAAACATGATCCAATATTAAGACCTATTATTAATAAAGGGCCTGTTATTAAAGTGTCTTCTAGTGGAAGTTATACTACAGATAGTTTTTCTAGTGCGGTTTATGAAGAAATTTGTAAAGGTGCAAGGGTTCCATTTCAAAAATTCTGTAATAGGTCAGATGAAAGAGGTGGATCAACACTTGGACCTATTTCATCTACACAATTAGAAATAAATACAGTAGATATGGGATCTCCAGTTCTTGCTATGCATTCAATAAGGGAGCTTGCAGGAGTAGATGATCATGAATATGTACTAAAAAGCTTTTCATATTTTTATAGCATATAATTTTTAATCAAGATTAAAATGATAAATTAAGTAAAGTAATCTCAGGTTTAGGCATATTATGTAATATAGTAATTTAAGGAGTAGAATATGAACTCGAATTTAACTAGGAAAATGTTATTTGTAGGAATAAGTTTATTAGATATTTTAGGGATTATTTGTTGCATTTTTATATATAGCTCCATTTTCACAGTTATCCCTTGGCATGAAAGCATTTCTTTAAGAATGATATTTCCTATAATATTTGTATTTTTACTAACTGGATTTGGATTCTATTTCATATCGAATTATATTCCTATTGCCGAAAAAAGAATAATTATGTCAGTAATAGAGGTATTAGTAGTTTTTATTTCTTTTATGTTACTTGAGATATTTGCATATCCATACTCATTAGTATTGATTATAGCTATAGCAAATCTAGCATTTAATGTAATTATACTTTGTGAGGTTTTAATTTATCTAATCCAAGGATACAAAATCCTAAAAATAAGTATAAACATAAAATAAAATTTATTGAAAAAAATGTTGTATATTGTTGAAAAATTGTAGAAATGTGATATAATAATATGGTAATTATAAAACTAGTAATCCTAAAGTAATTGAATTAATTTTTATTATCAATAATATTTGGTTCCCCAACCATTATTTATGATAATAAAGAACAACCCTAGGTTCGGTCTAGGGTTATTCTGTTTTTTGTACTAATACAATATAATGATGCTTATAAGATTAATATATAAAATAGAATAGGGCTACAATTTTAGCCCTATTTCTTTAATGTTTTTGATGGATTATAGGATTTCATAAAGTTGTTCCATGAGTTAACATATTCCCCTCCAGCCCATTCGGACATAATAACACTTTCACCATCTTTAAGTTTTATTTTTGCTAAAGGAGTCTTAGCTATTTCCATAGTAGCAAAAGGAGTTTCTTTAATGCTATATACATATAAGTAATTTTCAGTTTGGATTAATGCCATACTATTATCAGGTGAAGAAAAAGCATCTTTAGCATAAGGGATAGACTCTTTGACTTCATGAAGCGGTGCGTATAAATTATCATAAAAAACTATATTTGAGGGAGGTATTACACTTAAGTTATAATCTAGTGTTCTGAATTTATTATTAATGAAATAACCAATTCTTCCTGTAAATAACCAGTGAGAGTCTCGTCTAGTTATACCGATGTTTTGACTTTGTTCATCAGCATTTATAAATGAGATGTTTGATCCATTTATGGTCTTTAATGCTGAGAAAAATTCACCACGTATAAAATCAACCGAGGAACCTCTAAAAATATCTTCAATAGACATAGAATTCTCATATGGAAGGCTAGAAATCGGATACATGTGTAGCTTGTTAATAGGTTCATTTACACCATTTTTCATAGCATTTCCAGTTATCTTTACAGATATATAATCATTACATATATAAGTAACTTCTTTTAATATATTTCCATTACTATATCCATGAAGAGTCTGTTCTGTTATTAAGGGTTTTTTGTTTACAGGAGCTGGTTTAGTCTGAGATAAATCCTTAGGAACGAATATATTTTCTCGAATATTATTTTTAGATATTATATCTTCAGATAATGTCCAAAACCCGTTTTTTCTTGGAAATATCATAGTATCTATTTCAAGAATAGGGTTTAATTGATCATTTGATTTTGAAATCCAAAGGGTTCTGTACTTAAATGAATTATTAGCATTATCATCATTATCAGGGGTTTTAAGTCCGATTAAAACTCCAGTTTTAGAGTTAGTCATAGATTTTTGATAAAAAGAAATAGTAGATGCAGGCTTTAAAGATGAAATATTTACATTATTATATGAAGATTTTTTAGAAACTTCATATATACTACCATATATATCTAAAAGCCCTGTATTTTTTGTTAACAGCGTTAATTCACATAATAATTTAGATTTAGATGTTATACTAAAAACCTCAAGCTCATTTTTTAAGCCTGAAATTATTTGTGGAAGTTTGGCACCTACAGAATTTAAATAATCATTAGAACTAACTAGCTTTGTTTTTAAACTAAGATCATTCCAATAATAGTTGTCAATAATAAAATAGTCCTTTGTGATTTTAAAACCCTTAGTAAGTAGTTCTGAATAAACATCATTATCTACTTTTTTATCCTTTTGTGTAAGTGTTTTTTTCACAATCCATTCACCAAACATAGGAGACTCTACATTTGCTGGAGGAGTTATTTTTTGACCATAGCCAGATGGAGATGAAAATGAACAAGAGGTTAAAAAAATCATCAATAGAGTAAGTGTAAGTATCTTTTTCATAATTAACGCTCCTCTGTAATAGGAATGGAAACAATAACAGTAGTACCTTCGCTTAACTTACTTTCTATGATAAAACTTCCATTCATCATAGAAATTATCTCATCACAAATTGAAAGACCAATTCCATTTTTAGAGTTACTATTTTTACCTTTGAAAAACTTTTCCTTAACTTTTGGTAAGTCTTCAGGTGAAATACCGCATCCAGTATCGAGTACTTTGAAGATAATATTATTATTCTCAATATTTGCTAAGAATTTTACTTCTCCACCATTTGGCGTAAACTTAAAGGCATTATCAAGTAAATTAATAAAAACCTGTTTTAATCTATTATCATCACATACTATATTTGGAATATCATTATACTCTACTGTGAATTTTATATTTTCTCTATTTGCCCTTGGAATATACTGCTTCTTTATATGCTCTATTAGGTTTTCAATATTAACTTTTCTATTATGAAGTGTGATTTTTCCAGAGACAAACTTTGAAAAATCTAATAATTCTTCAACCATTCCTGTTAATCTATCACTTTCTTTTTCTATTATATCTAGTCCATCAATTAACATATCCTTGTCATTATTAAACTCTTTGAGAGTTATAGCCCATCCCTTAATAGAAGTTAGCGGTGTTCGAAGTTCGTGTGAAACAGAGGATATAAAATCATTTTTAAGCTCTTCTTTAGTAAGGATTTCCTCTGACAAATAATTAAGGGTATCTGAAAGTTTTCCTATTTCATCTTCGTAGAACTTTTTGCTTTTAACCTTAAAATTACCGCTTGCCATTATTGCAGCAACCTTAGTAACTTCATTTAGTGGTCCAGTAATTGTTTTGGTAAGTATGAATATAACTGCTATTCCAAGTAATATAGCGAGTCCACCGATAGAAATAAAAATGAATGTAATATTTCTAATATCATTATTTATTTCCTTAAGGGAAGTTACGAATCTTATCACACCAACTTGTTCGTGTGACGAGTTAAGGGGATATGATACTGACATAACCTCCTCGGAATAATTATCACTTTTGCCAATTAATGTACCTGTTTCTCCTTTAAGTGCCAATGCTACGTCACTATAATCCCTAATATTTTTAGGTGAAGAACCGATAGAATCCATAATCACACGTCCATTTAGGTCAATAATTTGAACCTGTGCTGTTGTTTGCTTCCAGTAGGTATCCACATTATTAAGTACGTTTTCATATAATGAGGAATCTGAAAAATACTTCAGGTATAAGTCGGATGATATTTTTATTTGGTTTAACATATTTTGTTCTAAGTTCTTGTAGTAATTTCCTTTTACAGTGTTAATAAACAAAAGTTCTAATATAACTACCATAGAAATTATAATAAGTACAAAGTTAGTAAGGAGTCTTCTTTTAATACTTTTTTTCATGAATTAAATCTCCTCTTTTAACCTATAACCTACCCCCCAAACAGTCTCTATATATTTAGGAGTAGAAGGGATATCTTCAATTTTTTCTCGTAATCTTCTTATATGGACATCTACAGTTTTAGTATCACCAAAATAGTCTTCTCCCCAAATTTTATTTAGAATTTCATCTCTATTAAATGCCTTTCCCGGATTTTTTAGGAATAATTTAATAAGTGAAAATTCTGTTGGAGTAAGATCTAGTTGTGTTGAATTTTTAAAAAACCTTTGAGACTTAAGATCTATTAAAAGATCAGCATATTTTATTGTTAAGTTATCATTTTCAAGTATACCCTTAGATCTTCTAACTATGGCTCTAATCCTAGCCATAAGTTCAAGAGGATTAAAAGGTTTTACCATATAATCATCTGCACCTATATCAAGCCCCATTATTTTATCCATATCTTGCCCCTTTGCAGTAAGCATAATGATTATGATATCTTTATTTTTATCACGAATTCTTTTACATACTTCAAATCCATCAATTCCAGGCATCATAACGTCAAGTACAACAACTAATGGTTTAAAGGTTTCTACTTTTTCAAGCGCCTGTTCACCACATTCGGCTTCCTCAACCTCAAATTCATTTCTTGAAAGATTTATAGCAATGAATTTTCTAATTGAAAGTTCATCTTCAACTATTAAAGCTTTAATTTTTTTACTCATATAATCACCTCGCAAAGTTATTAAAAAATATTCCCCAGCTAAAGGTAGCTAGGGAAGTTATTACAAATTAGAATTTAGGCTCTCCTGGGGTAGTTTTAACGTCTTCATATATAAATTTATGAATGTGTTCAGTAGTTGCAGGTATATCTATCCATAGATACCAGGTGTTATTCTTTATTAATTTATCACAATAACCATCAAGTGGGAATCTATACCAGTCTATAGCAGTAATTCCCTTTGTTATACAATCAGTTGCCATACCAAGAATTTCTTTAGTAGAAAGGCTTGTTTCAGCATATGGTATAAGCTTTGATATTAGAGAAGGATATTTTGTTACACCTTGAAGCTGAATTTTATTAGCTATTTCAATTAAAACTGTTTTTTGTCTTTCAGCTCTATCAAAGTCACCATTTCCAACCTTTCTAATTCTAGCATAGGCTGTAGCTTGATGCCCATTTAATACTTGAAGTCCCTCATTTTCAACAGGTATATATTCTTCTTTCATAATCTGAGCAATTTCTTTTCCATATTTGTTTATTTGAGGTATTTCATTTTCTTTGATATTTACCTCAATACCTCCAAGCTCATTAATTATCTCAGTTAAACCCGAGAAATCAACTGTAATATAATCTTGAATATTTAAATTAAAGTTTTGGTTAAGTGTTTTAATAGCAAGTTTTGGCCCTCCATAGGCATATGCATGTGTTAGCTTAGTTTCTCCATGACCTTCAATTTTTACATTACTATCTCTAAGTACTGAAGAAAGTTTTATTTTTTTATGTTTCTTATCAATAGATAAAATCATCATTGAGTCAGAATGAGAAACATCCCCTTCCTTTACATGTCTTGAGTCTACTCCAAAAAGTGCAATGTTTGTTATATCTGAGCTGTAATCTTTGTATTTATTTTCAACATTATCTTTAGAGTTTAAATCTATTCCTATATCATCTAGGCTTAAATGACTTTGTTTAAGTCTACTTAGTTGATAGGTAAAATACGCTCCTGCAGATAAAGTAGATACTAAGATAATAACTAGTGAAGATAACAGTATTTTCTTTATAAGAGAGGTTTTTCTACGTCTTCTCATAAGTTCATCCTTTCTAGTGTAAATGAATTAATCAGATCTATTTATAGTAGTTGTTAAGTGTGTCAAATCTATATCCACTAGACTTTAAGTATTCAATAATTTGTCCAAGTGAATTAGCTGTGGCCATTTTAGTTGCTGCATCATGCATTAATATAACAAGTTCCTTTTTTCCCTTAGATGTTTTTATTAATCTATCTATCAATTGTGCTTCATTTTTCTTTCCACCTTCGGCATCACCATTTAGAGAGTTCCAATCTATATAGTAGTAGCCATTTTTAGCAGCAGCTTGTCTATAATTTTCAAGTTTCTTTGGAAAGGATCCCCCAGGAAACCTAATTATTTGTACTTTCCCATCAAGTCCTAAGATTTTATTTATAGTTTCCTCTCCCTTTTTGATATCAGATATAAAATTATCAGGAGTGGAATATATATACTTATAGTCATGGGAATATGTGTGGTTACCTATAAGGTGACCATCATTAAATTCTTTTTTTAATATTTCTGGATGCTTTTCAGCCATTTTTCCAAGTACAAAGAAGGTAGCCTTTACATTATGTTTTTTTAAAACCTCTAGTACTACTGGAGTAACATTAGCAGTTGGACCATCATCAAACGTCAGGTAAGCAACCTTTTCCTTTGATACTTGTCTCTCAGGAAGTTTCCCAGTTTCGGTTACACGTATTGATTCTGTACTTTCAAGTTCTTTACCATCTTGAAATGATAAACTAACATTATTCTTTTTTGTTTCATTAGGCTTAACAACCGTGTTTTCCTTTGTTTTAATACTTTCAACTTTTGGAGAGATAACCCTAGGAGTTGAAATATAGGTATATGTTTTAACTCCAATAAATGAAAGTATAATCAATAAAGTAAGTGTTACAAAAGAAATTGTTATAGTTTTCTTCTTTTGCAATTTTCGATATGTTTTTCTATTTCTCATAATAAAAAAAATCCCCCTGTTATTAGCACTATTTAATAATATGAAAAAATAATAACTAGTTATTTACAAATTAATTAAAATTATTTTTAAAGAAGTGCTATTTTATGTACTTTTCAAGATAAAATTTAAATAACGAAAAAAAACAAGTTATAAGTCTAATTATAGCATATAAAGGACTAATGTTTGACATCTAAAGTGTAAAAATTATATGATAACAAATAAACAGAATTCTTGAATTATTGGGAGTTTTAACTATCTATGATTCTAGAAGAAGTTATCCAAAAGCTTAATGGTGTTTATAGCATTACTTATAAAGTTAAGAGTATTAGTATCTGTTAGCTATCGGATAATAGTTTTTTATATTAAGGAGTTGGATTTTAGATGAAAATTTTAATAAAAAACGCATCTATCATTACAATGAGTAAAGATAGAGAGATTTTTCAAAACGCCAACATAGGAATAGAAAATACTACTATAAAGTTTATAGGTGATATAGAAGAAGGATTTAATCCAGATAAAATAATTGACTCAAAAGATAAAGTTGTTATGCCAGGTATGAATAATTCTCATACACACATCCCTATGTCGCTGCTTAGAAATTATGCAGATGACCTTCCATTATTTCAATGGCTATCTAAAAAGATATGGCCTATAGAGGATAGGTTTACATCAGAGCACGTTTACCTAGGGAGTATGCTAAGTATTGCAGAGATGATAAAAGGTGGAACTACTGCATTTTGTGATATGTATTTTGGTGTAGAGGAAATAGCGAGAGCCGTTGATGAAACAGGAATAAGAGCTGCTATTTCAAGGGGAATGATGGGAGAGGATTCTACTAATGACAGTACATTTTCTGAGGTTAGAAGTTTATATAGAAATTATTATGGTGCAGCTGAAGGTAGAATAACTGTAATGGCAGCTCCTCATGCTCCCTATACATGTAGTGATAAATACATACATTCCATTATGAATCTTGCAGATGAACTAAACATTCCTATGCATATGCACTTATCTGAAACTAGAGAAGAGGTTAAAGAGTGTCTAGAGAAATATGGTAAGTCCCCTATAGAACATATGGAGGAATTAGGATTATTTAGATTCAAGACACTAGCGGCACACTGTGTTCACTTATCAGATAAGGACATTGATATAATAGCTAAAAACAAAGTATCAGTAGCAAATAATCCGGGAAGTAATTTAAAGCTAGGTAGCGGATTTGCTCCAGTTAAAAAACTTTTAGATAAGGGTATTAATGTAGCACTTGGAACCGATGGGGCAGCAAGTAATAATAATCAAAATATGTTCGAAGAAATGAATCTTGCATCAATTTTAAATAAAGCACTATGTGAAGATACAACAGTTGTTCCTGCTATTAAAGCTATAGAAATGGCGACTATTAATGGTGCAAAGGCTATGGGATTAGATGAAAATACTGGGTCTATAGAAGTAGGAAAAAAAGCAGATTTAATTATAGTGGATTTTAATAAACCACATCTGTATCCTAGGCTTGATATTGTTTCATCTATTGTTTACTCTGCACAAGCTAGCGATGTTTCACATGTAATAGTTAATGGGAAAGTTTTACTTGAGAATTATGAATTAAAAACAATTGATTTCGAAAGAATTATACATAGTGTGGATAAAGTTACAAAAAACCTATATTGATTTTAAATATAAAATCTAAATTAGTTGAAAATAAGAAGTTTATGAGTGTTATTTATTAGCTTCTATGTAAAAAATTTATGGACTTTTTATTAAAAAATATATAGTTTAGGAGCATACTAGACATTATATAACAAATTAAGACAAAAACACTCGTAAATATGGGTAGGTATGGGAGTGTTTTTGTCTAATTATATAATAAAATGAAAATTGTAATTTATGGTAGCTTAATGTATAATTTGAAGAGATTTTGGGCAGGAGATGTGATTGTTAAGTGAAAAGGTATAAGATACATATATGCGCGTTTATTTTTTCAATTTTTATTTTTGTAGTTGGTAATATAACTGTTGATTTATATGAGAAAAATCAAATAGAACAAAAGAGAAGTGATTTAACAGCTGAGGGAAATAAAATAGCTAATGCCATAAGTCAATATGTGAATACGTCAATTTCAATATCCCATACCTTATCATACATTATTGCTCAAAATGGGGGTACTGAAGATATTGGTAGGATAGTTAAGGGGTTTATGGAAAATTACAACTTTGGATATCTAATTGAAATTGCACCTGCAGGGATAATCAAATATGTATACCCTGAAGTGGAAGAAAATGATGTGTTTTTAAATGAAAACATATATGAGCGCCAACCAAATTTAAATGTTGAAGAATCCCTCGCGAAATACAATAAGCAGCTTTATGTAAGTGATGTATTAACTCTTTTTTCAGGGGAAAAGGCAATGATAGCAAGGGCCCCAGTATTTTTAAATAACACTGGCAAAAGAGATAAGTGGGGATATGTTAATTGTATTATAAAAGAAACAGAGCTAAAAAAGCTAATAAAAAAAGATTTCGAAAAAAAATATAAATATGAGATATACTCTATAAATGAAAATAAAAGTGAAGATGAAATATCAACTATACTTTCAAATACACAGGACAAAATAAAGGATCCAGAAAAAATATTTATAAGGTTTCCTAATGCTTATTGGGTTTTTAGTATAGATAAGGAAAGTTTAGTAGATTCAATACCCTTATTTAGTTTAGGAAGGATTATAACTATTTTTATTACAATTGTATCTTATATTACCTTGTACCTTCTTATAAAATATCCAGTTATACTTAAGGAGCAAATGTTAGAAATAAGATATGCTAACTATAAGGCGAAGAAAAGTGAGGAGAAATATAGAAGTTTCTTTGAAATGTCTCCTGATTATATATTTATAATAAATACTAAAAATAATAGTATTGTAGAGGCTAATAAAGCATTTATTGAATCAACTGGGGTTAAAAATATAAGTGATATAAAATATAATGAAATTTTTTCTAATAATAAAGATATGATATATAACATTTTATATAAGAAAAAATTAAGTGGCCTAGAAGTAGAAATGGTAAGTAAGGATGGAGAATATAAGGAAGTAGAAATAAATTCAATTGTTTTAACTGAGGATGACTATCCAGTAAAAGTTTTATGTGTTGGAAGAGATTTAAGTGAAAAAAGAAAGATGGAGAAAATCCAAAGGGAAAAAGAGGAGAAAGAAAAGCTTTTAAGTGAAGCTTTAGAGTATGACAAGATAAAAACAGAGTTTTTTGCTAATATGTCACATGAACTTCGAACTCCTCTAAATGTAATATTAGGTTCACTTCAACTTGTAAATCTTAATCTTAAAAAAGAAGGGAATATTAGAGGATCAGTTGAAAAAAACAACCAAATAATAAAGCAAAACTGCTACAGACTACTTAGAATAATAAGTAATATTATTGATATAACTAAGTTTGACTCAAATTATCTACATTTGGAACTTAAAACCTTAAATATAGTATCATTAGTAGAGGATATTACTTTATCCATAGTTGACTATGCAAGAAGTAAAGAAATCAATGTTGAGTTTGATACTGACATAGAGGAATTTTACATAAAATGCGATTCTGATAAAATTGAAAGAATAATACTAAACTTACTTTCAAATGCAATTAAATTTACAAGAGCTAATGACAGTATTTTTGTTAATATATATGATTTAGATGAAAGTATAAGAATATGCATAAAGGATACAGGAATAGGAATACCTCAAGAAAACCTAAACACTATCTTCGAAAGGTTTAGACAAGTTAATAAATCATTTATTAGAGAGCATGAAGGAAGTGGAATAGGTCTTTCCCTAGTAAAATCCCTAGTTGAAATGCATGGAGGAAACATATGGGTTGAAAGTGTTTACGGAGAGGGTAGCGAATTTTATATAAATCTTCCTAAAAACTACTTTTCTACAGATGCACAGGATGAGTGTGCAGCTGATCTTATAGGTAAAAGTGATCATGATTTAGTGGAAAAAATAAGCATAGAATTTTCAGATATATACTTTAATTAAAAAAGAAAAGTCTAAGAACTTAAGTTCTTAGACTTTTTGTTTTAATAATAAAAAACAATCTAATAATTTAATTATTTTCAATTATTAGGGAATAATAACATCATAAACTTAAATTGTATACGGAGGACTATTCTATGGGTTATATTAATATTTACTCTGAAATAGGTAAGCTTAACAAAGTAATGCTTCATAGACCTGGTAGGGAAGTAGAAAATCTTATTCCAGAGCATTTAGGAAAACTTTTGTTTGACGATATTCCTTATCTAAAGATAGCTCAAGAGGAGCATGATATTTTTGCTAGTATCCTTAAGGAAAATGGAACAGAGGTACTTTATCTTGAGGATTTAACTACAGAAGCTCTAGAGGATGAAAAAGTAAAGGATAAATTTATAAGAGAATTTATAGAGGAGAGCAGAATAATTTCACCTAATCTTATAGAGGCTATTTATAACCATTTATCTGGTATGGAAACAAGACAAATGGTAGATAAAGTGATGACAGGCCTTAGAAAAGATGAAATACATATTAGAGAAAAGACTTCTTTAATGGACTTAATCTCAGATGACTATCCATTTTATTTAGATCCTATGCCTAATTTATATTTTCCACGTGATCCAGGAGCAATTATTGGCAAGGGACTTTCACTAAATGTTATGGAAATCGAAGCAAGAAGAAGGGAAACGATTTTTTTAGAATATATTCATAAGTATCATAAAGATTTTATAAAGGAGAATGTTCCTTTATGGTATAACAGAACAGAAAGATTTCCACTAGAAGGTGGAGATGAACTAGTTCTTTCAGACAAGTTAATAGCCGTTGGAATGTCAGAGAGAACATCTGCTAAGGCTATTGAGCATTTAGCTGAGACACTATTAAATTCAGATACATCCTTTGAAAAAATACTTGCATTTGATATACCAAAATGTAGAGCATTTATGCATCTGGATACTGTTTTTACTATGGTTGATTATGATAAGTTTACTATTCATCCAGGAATAGAGTGTCCTTTAAATATTTATGAACTAACAAAGGGTTCTAATGGATGTATAAATATAAAGCATAACACTAATTCACTTAGTAAAATACTTGCGGAGTCTCTTTCAATTGACAGTGTTGAATTAATAAGATGTGGTGGAGGAGACATTATTGTATCTGGAAGAGAGCAGTGGAATGATGGTTCAAACACTCTAACCATTGCACCAGGGTTTGTAGTTACTTATGAAAGAAACTACGTAACTAATGAACTACTTGATAAAGCTGGAGTAAAGGTTTTATCTATTCCAAGCTCTGAACTATCTAGAGGTAGAGGCGGTCCAAGGTGTATGAGTATGCCATTTAACAGAGAGGATATTTCATTTTAATAAAGAAAAGGATTTATTAGTAGATACTTTAATTTAGTTGTATTTCTATAAACCTTTACATATTCATAATATTGACATAAACTTATGTTAATTCTATAATTAGTATGATAATATAAAAACTGTGAACAGAAGAGTAGATATGGTTTTTGATTTTAAGCGAGTGGAAGATGGTGAAAGTTCCATATGATTGCTATATTGAAGAACATCTGGGAGTTGCTAACCGAACCCTTAATTGTTAGTAGGATTAGACGGATAAGGTCGTTATAACCTTTTAAGTATGGTAGTACTTAAGCTAAGTGGTCGAGAGACTATTTGGGTGGCACCACGGAGATATCCCTTCGTCCCATTGTGGACGAAGGGTTTTTTGTATTTATTTTATTATTAAAAAGGGAGAATTAAAGATGAAGGATACTTTGATACGTAGCTTATACAGAGAAACTGAAAGCTACCTAGGAAAAGATGTAAAGATTTCTGGTTGGGTAAGAACAATTAGAGACTCAAAGAGTTTTGGATTTATTGAAATTAATGATGGAAGCTTCTTTAAAAATGTTCAAGTAGTTATTGATGATACACTTGAAAACTTTAAGGAAGTAACAAAATTTCCAATAAGTTCATCTATTGAAGTTGTTGGAGTAGTTGTTGAAACTCCAGGAACTAAACAACCATTTGAGATTAAGGCTACTAGTGTAAATATAGTTGGTAATTCAGATTCAGATTATCCACTACAAAAGAAAAGACATACTGTTGAATACTTAAGATCAATTGCGCATTTAAGACCAAGAAGTAATCTTTTCTCAGCTGTATTTAGAGTAAGATCGCTTGCAGCATATGCTATACATAAATTCTTTAATGAAAAGAATTTTGTATATGTACACACTCCAATTATTACAGGAAGTGACTGTGAAGGTGCAGGAGAAATGTTTAGATTAACAACACTTGATATTTTAAACACTCCTAAAACAGAAGATGGAAAGATAGATTTTTCAGAGGATTTCTTTGGAAAAGAAGCTAATCTTACAGTAAGTGGACAGCTAAATGGAGAAGCATATGCACTTGCTTTTAGAAATATTTACACATTTGGACCTACATTTAGAGCAGAAAATTCAAACACAGCAAGACATGCTGCAGAGTTTTGGATGATAGAACCTGAAATATCATTTGCTGACTTAAGTGATAACATGGAGCTTGCTGAGGAAATGATAAAGTATATAATCAATTACTGTCTAGAAAACGCTCCTGAGGAAATGGAATTCTTTAATTCATTTGTTGATAAAGGATTATTTGAAAGACTTGAAAATGTTGTTTCATCAGACTTCGCTAAGATAACTTATACAGAGGCAATTGATATACTTCTTAAGTCAGGTGAAAAGTTTGAATACCCAGTAGAATGGGGAATAGATCTTCAAACTGAGCACGAAAGATATATTACTGAAAAAGTATTTAAAAAGCCTGTATTTGTAAGTGATTATCCTAAGGACATTAAAGCATTCTACATGAGAATAAATGAAGATAACAAAACTGTTGCTGCAATGGACCTACTTGTTCCAGGTGTTGGCGAAATTATAGGTGGAAGCCAAAGAGAAGAAAGATTAGATGTTCTTGAAGCTAGAATAGAAGAATTAGGATTAAATAAAGAAGACTACTGGTGGTACCTAGACCTTAGAAAGTATGGAGAAACTAAGCATTCAGGATTTGGTCTTGGGTTTGAAAGAATAATAATGTACATGACAGGAGTATCAAATATTAGAGACGTTATACCGTTTCCAAGAACTACAGGTCAAGCTGAGTTTTAAATTAATATAATAAAAAGATTTGTATAAAGAGAGTATCCTATTAGATGCTCTCTTTATTTTTTTCCTTTTCTGTATATGTTTTAAGTATGTACACATAATAAATATTATTGCTTATTATGAGGAGTGTATTATGGGATACGTAAATTTTAAAGAAGAAGTTTATGTTGCTAAGGAACAGCTAGAGAAAAGAAAGAATAACAATCAAAAGATAATTAAGGAAATGCATAAGAATAGAACACTTGCCAAGGAATATAGTCCCTACGAAAAGTATAGTTATAAAGAATTTAAGAAACAAGCATTTGGGAAGCAAGGTGTAGAGGATGAACAAAACTTTATACTTATGGAGAATAAGGATATAATTTGTTCAAAGTTTATAAACTGCAGATTTAGTAACATTAAGTTTAAGAATTGTAATTTTATTGGATGTATTTTTGAAGAATGTGACTTTCTTGGAGGAGGAGTTTCATTTGATGGATGTACTTTTATTAAGTCTGATAGCAATCAAAAGCCATCACTAAATAGGAAAGATAATTTTTCATGTTATTTAAAAGGATGTAGTATTTATCCTAAGTTTGTTAACTGTGACCTATCATATTTAATTTTTGAAAACTGTCTCATTAAAAATGCATCATTTCAAAAAACAGACATGATAAGTATAATAATTTATAAATCGGAACTAAATATGGTTACTGTTGAAGATTGTGACCTTTCGGGAATAAAGATATTTAAAACTTATATAAGTGATCTAGAATTTAATGATAGAAAAAGAAGTAAGCTTGATGAAAAAAGCTTTTTTGACAAAATACCTATAAGAAATGGTAGTAGGAATGAATATGAAGGAATTTATATGGTATATCAAAACATAGCAGATAAGTTTAAAGACAACACACTAAATAACAACTTTGGAGAATATTATTTCTTAGGAAAGAATACTCAAAGAAAGACATTAGATTTTCTACCTAAGTTAGAATCATTTTTATATTTTGTTACCTGTGGATACGGAGAGCGTCCTATATATGCGCTTATTTTTTCACTTGTGCTTATAGTAATATTTGCATTTTTATATTTAATTACAGGACTAGAAGTTGATGGTCACACAATTGGATTAGTCGAAGGTTCATATAAAGGTGTTGGGTTAAGAGAGTTTTTTACATATTTTAATGAGAGTATTAACCTAAGTGTAGGAATGTTTGCAGGAATGGGAATTAATAAAGCAACACCTGACACTGTAAGTTATAGTGTTGCCAACGTGGAAATGATAACTGGAGTTATTATGATGGGAGTAGGTATTGGTACATTAACAAGAAAAATAATTAGATAAATATATAAATCCTTTTATATAGCATTAGGAGATAGATATAATATATGATATAATATATTAAATATTTTAAGCTTTAAGGAGGATGTACATATGATACTATATGCAGCGTTTATGGAAACAGTTGATAAAGAAAAGGATGCGGAAGTTTTAAAGGAGCATCTTGAATATCTTTATGGATTATTAGATTCAGGAAAGGTAGTTGCTAAGGGACCTTTCACAGATCACAGTGGTGGACTTATTATATACAATGCTTCATCAATGGAAGAAGCTAAAGAATGGATTGAAAAGGATCCTGTTATTAGAGATGGATCAAGAAAGTACACACTTAAAGAGTGGAAGAGCACACTAGAAGCTTAATAATTAGTATTTTGTCAAAAAGTCATTGTAAAAGTATAATTGCAATGACTTTTTTATTATTAGTATGGAATTTTATATGTTTCTACAAAATTCTTAGTGCATAACTTTACAAATTTAGTATGTTAAAGTATAATAGGTCTATAAGATATTATGGAATATTCAATTAGGAGGGTAATAAAGTTATGAAAAAGATATTTAGTTTAGTAGTAATTGCTATTCTATCACTATCAATGTTATTAACTGGTTGTGGTAAAAAAGCAGAACAAACTACTGAAGATAATTCCCTTAAGGAAATAAAGGACAAAGGTAAACTTGTTATTGGACTTGATGACGGATTCCCACCAATGGGATTTAGAGGAGAAAATGGACAAATTGTTGGTTTTGATATAGATCTTGCAAAGGAAGTTGGTAAGAAGCTAGGAGTTGAAGTAGAGTTTAAGCCAATTGACTGGAATGCAAAGGAAATGGAACTTAAGACTAAAAAAATAGATGCGATTTGGAATGGTATGTCAGTTACTCCAGAAAGAGAAAAGAATATGGCTCTTTCAAAACCATACCTAAATAATACTCAGGCTTTTGTTGTTAAAAAGGATTCAACTATCAAGTCAATTGCTGACATGAAGGGTAAGAAAATAGGATTCCAAGATAAGAGTAGTAGCCAAGAAGCGTTTACTGCTGATAAGAATCTTTCATCTTCTGTTGCATCTAACCAAGTATATCCTAAGAATAAGGATGTTTTAGTTGATTTAAAGGTTGGAAGAATTGACGTTGCACTTATGGATAAAGTTGTATCTAAGTACTACCTAGCTAAGGAAAAGGATCAATATGTATTTTTAAATGAAAATCTAGGAGAAGAAGCATACGCTGTAGGGTTTAGAAAAGGCGATGTAAAACTTAGAGATGAAGTTAATAAAATTTTAGATGAGCTTAAGAAAAACGGAACAACATCTAATATATCTAAAACATGGTTCGGAGAAGATATAGTAGTGAAGTAATATAATTATTCAAGGAGGAAATAGCAGTGGAATACATTTTACAATCTACGAAATACATTTTAACAGAAGGGTTAACCTTAACTCTTGCTATATTTGCACTTACAATAGTTACATCAATTCCACTGGGACTATTAGTTGCAATAGGAAAGATCTTTGGTAAGGGTCCTATAAAAGCAATACTTGAATTTTATACTTGGTTATTTAGAGGAACACCTCTACTTTTACAATTATTCTTTGCATATTATGGACTAGCTCTTATAGGTATAGTTTTAACTCCATTTGAAGCAGCAGCTATAACATTTGCACTTAACTATGGAGCATATCTTGGAGAAATATTTAGAGCAGGTATTGAATCAATTGAGAAGGGTCAATATGAAGCATCTGAGGTTCTAGGTATGACAAAGGTTCAAACTATGATTAGAATAATTCTTCCTCAAACTATAAAAAGAGTTTTACCTCCACTTTGCAATGAGACTATAACACTTATTAAGGATACATCACTTCTTGCAGCTGTATCTATGGGAGATATACTTAGAGCAACTAATCAGTTATCTAATAGGGATGGAAATATAACTCCATATGTTATAGCAGCAGTAATATATTTAATACTAACTTATGTAGTAGTATTTATATTTGGAAAGTTTGAAAAGAGACTTTCTATTTATGAGTAGGAGTGTGACTTATGATAAAGATAGATAATATAAACAAGAGTTTTAAGGACTTAGATGTTCTAAAAAACGCAAGTTTAGATGTTAAAAAGGGAGAAGTTATTTCGATTATAGGGCCTTCAGGTTCAGGAAAGAGTACATTTTTAAGATGTATAAGTAATCTTGAAATAATAGATGATGGTCAAATAATTGTAGAAGGCATTCAAACAGCAGGAATAAAAGAAGATGGAACTAAAGTAAAGCCTAAGGAAGCGAGAGTCGGACTTAAAAAGGTAGGAATGGTATTTCAAAGTTTTAATCTTTTTCCTCATAAAACTGTATTAGAAAATGTAATAGAGTCTCCTATGGTTGTAGGGAAAATAGATAGAAAGACTGCTATAGAAGAAGCTAAAAAGCTTTTAGATAAGGTTGGATTATTAGATAAGATTAATTCATATCCTTGTCAAATATCTGGGGGACAAAAGCAAAGAGTAGCTATAGCAAGAGCACTTGCTATGAAACCAGATATAATGCTATTTGATGAGCCAACTTCTGCACTTGACCCAGAACTTGTTGGAGAAGTTCTTAAGGTTATAAAGGATCTTGCAGAGGAAAATATGACTATGCTTATAGTTACTCACGAGATGGCATTTGCGAGGGAAGTTTCAGATAGAATAGTATTCTTTGATAAGGGAGAAATAATCGCGAATACTGCACCTGAAAATATATTTGAAAATCCAAGTCACCCAAGAATAAAGCAGTTTATAGAAAAGATGATATAGTTTAAAACACCGATACTTTGTTTGTTTAACGAAATATCGGTGTTTTTTATATTTAATTTAAAAGCATTTATATAGGGAAATACAATATAAAAAAAGGTTATTATTAGTAAATGGAATAGTAACTGGAATTATGTTTACTAATTATTATTCTGATGATAACCTTATCTATGTAAGTTTTATATAAGGGGGAATAAATTTGAAAAGAGGTACAAAGTTATTGGTAATGGCTTTAACACTAGTATTTACAATGTCAGTTTTTACTGCCTGTAAAACTACAGAAAAGTCAAAGAAGGAAAATAACCTTAAAAAGATTAGTACTGGGGATTTAGAAAAAAATATTAATAAAAGTGATTGGGTAGTTGTTGATACAAGGGAAAATGATGCTTTTAATGGTTGGAAGCTTGATGGAGTTAAAAGAGGTGGCCATATTAAAGGTGCCAAGGACTTTTCAGCGGCTTGGCTTTCTGTTGATAGTAAAAATAAAGAAAAAAGACTAGAAGGAGCTATAAAGGTTAAAGGGATATCACCTGAAAAAAATATAGTTCTTTATGATGCAAACGGTAAGGATGCAATTGTAGTTGCAAAGTACCTTTCAAGTAAAGGATACAAAAATCTTTATACATATGATATAAAAGAATGGGCAAATGATGAAGGTAAGCCTATGGAATCATACGAAAATTATCAAATGATTGTTACTCCTTCGTGGGTAAAGGATCTAATTGATGGCAAAAATCCAGAAGGATATGCTGGAAAAGGATACAAGATACTTGAAGCATCTTGGGGAGAAGAAAAGGATTCACCTGACTACTTAAAAAAGGGTCATATAAAGGGTGCAGTTCATATTAATACTGACTATGTAGAAAAAGGTCCTTTATGGAACCGTCTTTCAGATAAAGAATTAATAAAGTTTGCCGAAGATACAGGAATAACAGTTGATACAACAGTTGTAGTTTATGGAATGGACCCAATGCCTGCAGCAAGAGTAGGTGCAATTCTTAAGTATATTGGGGTAAAAGACGTTAGACTATTAAATGGTGGTACAGCTAAGTGGGAAAAGGCTGGCTATGAACTTGAAAAAACATCAAATAAAAGAGAGCCTGTAAAATCATTTGGAGCAACTACTGCTCTAAATAAGGGATATATAGTAGATCTTTCAGAGGCTAAGAAAATACTAGCAGATAAAAATAATAGCAAGCTAGTTGATATTAGAAGTTGGGATGAATTTATAGGAAAGACATCAGGATATGACTATATTAAGCCAAAGGGACGCCCAGCGGGTTCAGTATGGGGACATGCAGGAACAGATAATTCAAATTTAGATGATTTTAGAAATTTAGATAATACAATGCGTAATAAAGATGAAATACTTTCAATGTGGAAAGAAGGGGGTATAACTCCTAACCAAAGACTATCTTTCTACTGCGGAACAGGATGGAGAGCCGCTGAAGTTTTATTATACGCAGACGCAATGGGACTTAAGAATATATCACTATATGATGGTGGATGGAATGAATGGAGTGGAAATACAGGGAATCCAGCAAATCCAATAGAAGTAGGAACTCCAAAGAAATAGTAAAGATAGGTATTTACTTATGAATATAAAGAGTATAATTAAGTTAGTTGGAACTTTAATTCAAATTCTAGGGATATTATTTGCTATTACTATATACTATTTATCTAGAAGTAGAATGGGAATTGTAAGATCATTAACCTATAGAAATAGTGTGTATAACAATGAAGGTTTAAGAAGTATTTTGATTTATTTGTTAATATTCTTAACAATATCTTTTGTATTTACTATGGTTATTAATTATAAATATAAAGTGAACTTTAAAGAAACTTTAGCATTTGTTATTTTAAGTAGCTTAATTACTATAGCTTCAATTAATCTAGATTCTGACACTTTATTATCATATTACGTTTTAGTTTTTTCTAGCATAGTAATATTAACAATACAGTTGATTAAACTAAATCTTCTTAAAAGAAAAATTTAATTTATATTTTGTTAAGCCCTATAGGAAGTATGTCTATAGGGCTTATATTTATTTTTAGTTATGAAAAATTAGTAGTATAATTAGTAATGATCTTATTATAAGGAGGAAGTGTTATGCTATTTGCAAGTTTTATATATAAAGGTGATAAGTATATAGGTATAGTTCAAGGTGATAATGTTATTCCTATAAAAGATTTAATAGGCAAAGAATTTGCTTCTTTAATTGATTTAATTGAGAACTTTTCCGCTAAATACATTGCTTTATTAAAGGATGCTTCAGGACATGAAGGAATAAAATTAAGTGATGTAGTATTAACATCTCCTATACTACATCCAAAAAGAAATGTAATATGCATTGGAAAAAATTACAAAGAACATATTGATGAAATAGCAAATTCTATAGATGCTGAACATAATATTCCAGAGCATCCTGTATTCTTTACAAAGATGGTAGATAAGTCAGTTGGACCATTTGAAAATATAAAGTTACATAAAGAAATAACTTCTTCTTTAGATTATGAAGCAGAACTTGGAATAATAATTGGGCAAGAAGGTAGTAATATTCCTAAAAATAAGGTTCATAAGTACATTTTTGGATATACTATTATAAATGATATTTCTGCAAGGGACATACAGCGAAAGCATGTACAGTGGTTTAGAGGAAAAAGTTTAGATGGTACTTGTCCTATTGGTCCATATGTTTTACATAAGGATTCGATTCCATATCCACCAAAACTAAAGATTCAGTGTAGGGTTAATGATAATTTAAGACAGGACTCAACAACAGAGAAGTTGATTTTTGATATTGATACTATAGTAAGTGAATTATCTAAAGGAATTACATTAAAAAGAGGAGATATTATATCTACAGGAACTCCCGATGGCGTTGGTATGGGAATGAATCCTCCAAAATACCTAAAAGAAGGGGATAAAGTAGAGTGTTATATAGAAAACATAGGATATCTTATTAATACTGTTAAATAAGATATGTTTAAAAGATGATGCATAATGTGTCATCTTTTTTTGCATTTAGAAAAATAAATTAATTTATTTTTAAAATATTCTAAGATAACTTACAAAAACACCTTTATCTGATGTTTTCAACTTTAAAAGTACACTTAATTTTAGACAGTAAAATTAAATATATACTATATTGCTAAGTGAGTTTGAAGTATCATGATAAAGTTTGTAAATCACCGATGTTCTATGAACTAATTAGTCTTACGATTTTAGTTATAAATCATTTGTTATTAATATATAATTGTACTTACAAAATCGTGAAGGAGCTATGGATATGAGTAAAAAGAAAAAGATAATACCCCTAGCTATAGGTACGGCATTAATATTAACTATAATTCCCTCATCTCTTGGATATGCAGAAGAATCTATAGGTGCAATGTTAAGGGGAAAGCAGGATTATACTCAACTAAATAATCAGGTTAAGGTAGAGAAGGCTAAAAAGTCTATTAGTGAATCAGCAAATACTATATTTAAAAATGAAAAAAATAATAAAAAAGATTTGATCAGTAAACAAGATGCTGAGAAAATATCTCGAGAAGTTTTAGAAGATTATTTTAAAGCTAATATTTCAAATGATACTCCAGTAAAAGTAGAAGAAAAGGCAGATGGGATATTTGAAATAACAGTAGATGTAAATGGAGATAAGGGTGGAAGGTATAAGGTAAAGATAGATAAGTATGGTAGCATAAAAAGTGCATATTCACCTTCTAAAACTGAAAGTGTTAGTAAAAATAGTTCAATTAATGTAAATGAATCTAAAAAACTGATTAATGAATTCTTAAAAAAATATGAGGCTGATAAGATAAATGATATAAACATAATACTAACAAAAAATAATCACAATAATATACTTAATTTTAAATTGCAAAGATTACATAATAACATCGAAGTTGTTGAAGAGGGTGGGAGTATATCTGTAGATTCAGAGGATATGAAGTTACTATCATTTGATATAAGCTGGTCTAATGCTATATTTGAAGAAGAAGTAGGAAAAAAAATAAATAAAAAAGAAGCAGTAAATATTTTAAGAAAAAGCGATGCAATTCTCCCACTATATGTTGGCTATGGGAATAAATATATATTAGATTTTAAGCTAAGTACAGATGAAGAATATATAATAGATGTAAATAAAAGAGCTATAAAGGATATTTTTAAAGACGCATATACAGTAAAAGAAAATATATCAAGTGGTATAAAAAATCTTACAAACACACCTAAAACAAAAAAAGAAGTAGAGAGTGTTTCATTAGATATTATAAAGAGGCTAACAGGAAAAGATGGAAGAGCACTTCCTATAAAAGTTATAAATGAAAATGGTACTAACTTAATAAGAAGTATTATAGCAACAAAGTCAGGGGAAAGATATTATGTAGAGTATGATGCAAAGAGTTTTGAAGTTTTAAATATATATAAATATGGCTATGAAACAGTGGAAAGAGGTAATTTTAAACCTATAGAGTTTAAGGATGCATATAAAAAAGCTATTACAGCAATGGCCCTAATATATAATAAGGAACTAAAAAATATTAATCTTAACCAAAATGAGTATGAATTATCAGATAGTAGAGTATATAGCTTTAACTTTAATAGAGTATATAATGATATAGATGTAAAGGATCAATATATATCAGTAAATGTAGATGCTATAACAGGAGAAATATTATCTGTTTTTATCGAGTGGAACAAAAACAGTAAGTTTGATGATGCTAATAAAAAAACTGTTGAAAATAAGAGAGAAAAGTATTTAGAAAGTCTAGAAGGGGAACATGTTTACATAAATGAAAATGGAAGAGGAAAGTTATACTATGTACTAAAAAATAAATCCTATTAATATGCACTATATATATTGATAAGTAACAATACCACCTTCACTTGAATATTATAGAAAATGAGATTAAGTGAAGGGATTTCTGTTATGGGATTTAAAGAGGATAAAGATTCATATTTTATATATCCAGCCTATGAACTTTATGGGGAAGACATTGAACATATAAGTACAGAATGTGTTATGAACAATATAGTAGGAGGTAAAGATAAAAAAGCATATAACATAGTTAATGGAGAAGTAATTTCCAAGGAATTCGTAAGAGTAAATGC
Source organism: Clostridium cylindrosporum DSM 605 (assembly GCF_001047375.1). NCBI lineage: Bacteria > Bacillati > Bacillota > Clostridia > Eubacteriales > Clostridiaceae > Clostridium > Clostridium cylindrosporum. Next base: position 382,136 of record NZ_LFVU01000028.1, on the reverse strand, counting down.
TCAAGACGTAAATAGGGTTCTAAGAGAAGTAGATAGTGTATATCCAGAAGTTTATACAGAACTATCTAAATACAATGTAAATAGAGTTGCAGCGAGATATATAATTTCACTTGCCATCTCATATGGCATTGATAATAAGAATAAATACTCTGGAGATAACCAGAAAAAGGCAGAACTTTTAGCTAAGGAGTTTTATAATCAATATAATCAAGTACTTTTAGTAACAATGATATCAGGTGTTTCTTCTAACGTTATTAGGAATATTTCAACTAAAGTTATGTATATTACTTTAAAAACATCATTAAGCTCAAGAGAGAGAGTACCTGGAGAAAAAAGTGATAAATGGTCTAATTGGGAGGACCTTGGAGGGGTATTAACCGCGGCTCCATCAGCATGTAGCTGGGGAAAAAATAGGATAGATGTTTTTGTTAGGGGTACAGATAAGTCTATGTATCATAAATGGTGGAATGGTAGATGGTCGAATTATGAAAACCTCGGGGGAGTTTTAGAGTCCGCCCCAGCATCCTGTAGCTGGGGCTACAATAGAATAGATACATTCGTGAGAGGTACAGATAACGCAATGTATCATAAATGGTGGAATGGTTCAAGATGGTCAGATTTTGAAAGCCTTGGCGGAGTATTAACATCAGCTCCAGGAGCATGTAGCTGGGGCTACAATAGAATAGATACATTTGTGAGAGGAACAGATAATGCAATGTATCACAAATGGTGGGACGGCTCAAAATGGTCAAGTTTTGAGAATCTTGGAGGAGTATTAACATCATCGCCTAGTGCATGTAGCTGGGGACCAAATAGAATAGATTGCTTTGTACGTGGAAGTGATAATGCTATGTGGCATAAATGGTGGAATGGATCTAACTGGTCTAATTGGGAGAGCCTAGGTGGAAAGCTTACTTCAGCACCTAGTGCAGTTTCTACAGAACCTAATAAAATTGATTGTTTTGCAAGAGGGGAGAATAATCAACTTATATGGAAGAAGTGGGACGGAAGAGCTTGGAGCAATTGGACTAATATTGGAGGATTCTTAAAATCAGAACCATCAGCATGTAGTTGGGGGAAAAATAGAATAGATGTATTTGCTAGAGGTGGAAACGATCAACTTTGGCATATTTATAAAGGATAGTAGATAAGGTTACTTTAAAAGTGATAATTTTAAAGTAACCTTTTATTTAGGTTGAAAAAATATCTCTATAATTCGACAATAAAATATATTTATTTTATGTTTATAGAAATAAATGGTATAGGAATTTCCTATAAATACTATTTGGTAGAAATTTTATACATTATATGGTTTTTTATTCTAATTTTAGGTCGAATGAACCCGAATGAAATTTCGTTACATCAACTAAAATACAACATATAATTATATGTGTAAGTTAAAGGCTTATTTTATATTTATTTTTTTGGGGGTAATACATTATGGTGAAAATTGAGATTGAAAGTAGAGATGTAGCATCAGCTGATAGAGAGTATACGTATAAATACTATCTTACAATGTCTAAAAATGAAAATGATTTTGAGAAGAAGGTAGATGTATATGGAATAGAGGTATCTGCTGAAGGTATTGGCTTTGAATATTTTGTTAGTAAAACAATAGCTGATTTTACTGCATCAAAGGAATATGCAGTAAAAACTATAAAACAGCTTTCAGAAAATGAAGCTTCACCTCTTCATTTTATTGATATTTTATCCGATAGTATAGATGTTTATATAGAGTATACTTATGAAAATAGAAAGTGTTTATAATTAAGATAATATAACAGGTAGCGTAGATAATTCTATGCTACTTTTTTTAACGTAAAAATATATGTTATTATTAAGTAAAAGGCTAAAAGTGGAGTGAATTAATATGGTTTTTGGAACTGGAATAGATATTATTAAAATAGAAAGGGTTGCAAGACTTATAGAAAAAGAGGCATTTATGAAAAAGTTCTTTACTGATAGGGAAAGAGAGTACTTAAAGCATAAGAGAGCTGAAAGTGCTGCAGGTTATTTTTCTGCGAAGGAAGCTATAGTAAAGTCTATGGGTACAGGATTTACAGGATTTAAATTTAAAGATGTAGAGGTATTAAGGGAAGATAATGAACCATTTGTTATATTACATGGAAATGCTAGAAAAATAGCTGAAGATATGGGAATAGGAACCATAAAGGTTAGCATATCCCACGAAAAAGATTTTGCTATTTCCAGTGCAATAGCTTTAAAAGAAGTAAAAGGTAGAGGGAAAGAATATCTTTTAAAAGAATATCCCTTAAATATACTTAGAAAAAGAGAAAATAACTCCCATAAGGGTACATATGGAAAAGTATCTATTATAGGTGGAAGTTATACTATGTCAGGTGCTGCAATTTTAGCTGCAAATGCGGCATTAAGAACAGGGTCTGGTCTAGTTAACTGTGTAATTCCAGAATGTATAATAGAGAGGGTAGCATCAAGTGTTTATGAGGCCACATATACACCATTAAATCATAGTGGTGGAACTATTAATTTAACACAAAAAGATATAAACTTAATATTAGAAAAATCAGATGCTTTATCTATTGGAACAGGTATTGGTTTTGAAGAAAAGTTTTTAAAGCCAATTGAAGAGATTCTAAAGTTATCAAGGATTCCAATTGTTATAGATGCGGATGCTATTAACATACTGGCATTAGATGTTAATATTCTTAAAAAGGAAAGAGAATGTAGTGTTATTTTGACACCACATCCATTAGAAATGAGTAGGTTAACGGGACTTTCGGTAAATTATATAAACTCAAATAGAGAAGAGGTTGCCAAAAAATTTGCAAAGGAACACAATTGTATCCTTCTACTTAAGGGACATGAAACTGTAGTCTCAAATGGTGATAAGGTTTACATTAATAAAAGTGGGAATCCTGGAATGGCAACAGGGGGAAGTGGAGACGTTCTTACAGGAATAATTTGCTCACTTCTTGGACAAGGTTACACAGCCTATGAATCAGGGGTTTTAGGAAGTTATATCCATGGATTAGCAGGAGATATGGCCTATGAGGTATATGGTTATGGACTTAAAGCATCAGATATAACTAATTACATAGGTCAATATGTAAAATAGTAATACACAGGAAGTTTTAAGAATATGTATACAGTGTAACTCTTTGAAAAGGTGGTAGTGTGAAAGCTTTAAAAATAATATCTTCTATGGCTATGGTTTTATTCTTAGTGGCCTGTGGAGACAAAGGAGAATGTTATAATTCACATAAGAAGCTTATGGAAATGAAATCCTATACAGCAGATGCAACCATTACAGTACATGGTAATAAATCTTCATCTATATATAAGGTTAAGCAAACCGTAGAGGACCCCAATAATGTTAAGATAGAGACAATTGAACCTAAGGAGCTTAAAGGAAAAACTGTTGTTTATAGCGAGAATAAGTGGAAGGTATACCATCCACTTATAAAAGAAGTAGTAGAATTTGATGCATTAAGAGATATAGATGAGATTATATACATGGGAATAATTCAGAAAAAGTTTATTATGTCTGAGGATATAAAAGAGAAATTAACTGAAAAAGATGGGGAAAGATGTATCGAGTTTAAGGCAAAACTTCCAAATTCAAATGAACATAGGAACTATGCTAAGTTATATATAACTGAAAAAGATGCTACTCCAACTATACTAGAAATATATAATGAAGATAATAAGGTAACAGTAGAAGTAAAATATACGAACTTTAAGTACAACCCGTCAATTGATAAAGGGGCTTTTAAGTTAGAGAAGTTGTCTTCTAACAGATAAAGGTGAAAAAATTATGTACTAATGAGGGTGAGAGAATGCTAGATCATATAAGACCATGTTATGCAGAAATAAATTTAGATAATTTGAGACATAACTTTAAAGAGGTAAAAAGTTTAGTAAATAGTAAGAAAATATTTGGTGTTATAAAAGCGGATGCATATGGACATGGTGCCATAGAGGTTGCCAGGGTATTAAGAGAAGAGGGAATTGACTATTTTGCTGTTGCAGTAATTACAGAGGCAATGGAACTTAGACGAAATGACTTCAATGAGCCTATACTAGTTTTAGGATATACCCCAGCTACCTTTGCAGATCAAATAGTTGAAAATGATATAACACAAACTGTATTCAATTATGAGCTTGCAAAGGCTATATCAGATGAAGCGATAAATCAGGAAAAGATGGCAAAAATTCACATAAAAATAGATACTGGAATGGGTAGACTAGGGTATAGTGATAGTGATAACATTATAGAGGAAATAAAGAAGATAAAAGCCTTGCCTAATATATTTGTGGAAGGTATTTTTTCTCATTTCTCAACTGCAGATGAGGAGAATAAAGAATTTTCTTATCTGCAACTTGAAAAGTTTAATGAAATTATAAAAAGGCTTGAAAGTGAAGGAATAATAATAGAAATTAAGCATATAGCAAATAGTGGGGCTATTACATCAATTGATGAATCTTATCTTGATGCAGTAAGACCTGGAATAATACTATATGGGTATTATCCTTCCGATGAAATAAATAAAAGCGTATTAGACTTGAAGCCTGTTATGACTTTAAAGTCTAACGTGGTATATGTAAAAGAAGTAGAAGCAGGAACTCCAATTAGCTATGGTAGAAAGTTTATTGCAAATGAAAAAATGAAAATTGCAACTATACCTATTGGTTATGCAGATGGTTTCACAAGACTACTATTTAATAAGGCAAGTGTAATTATTAACGGAGCTTTATGTCCAGTAGTAGGTAAAATATGTATGGATCAATGTATGGTTGATGTTACAAAGTGTGAAAGTGTCAATGTATCTGATGAAGTTATAATCATGGGAGAAAGTACTGGTATTAATGTAAATGCAGAGATTATAGCAAATAAGTTAGATACAATTTCCTATGAAGTTTTATGTATGGTCTCTAAGAGGGTGCCGAGAGTTTATATAGAAAATAATGAAATTGTTAGAATAAAAAACTTTGTTTAGACATATTTTAATATATATAGAAATAATATAGTAACTGATAACCCAGTATATGTATACACTATGAGATTTTTGACACCCCAGATATACATAAAGTATAATTATATACATAGGTGAATTTAGGGGGTAATAAAATGAAGAAAAGAAAAAAACTACTAAATCTCCCAGAAGGTTTGCTTGAGGAATTTGATAATGCCCATAAAAGTAAATCAGATAAGAACAAAAGTGAAGTGATAAGAAAAACCGTAGTTTATTATATTAATGAGCGTAAAAGAAAAGGGTTAAAGGAACTTATGAAAAAGGGATACCAAGAAATGGGCAATATTAATTGTGAAATTTCAGAATGTGGTATTACCAGTGATTGTTTAGAGCTTGCTAAATATGAAGCAGGATTAGCGGAGTGTGATTGTGATAATGGCACAGGTGGTGAAAAGAGGAGATATATATTATGCTGATTTAAGCCCTGTCATAGGTTCTGAACAAGGTGGTATTAGACCTGTTCTAATAGTTCAAAATGACGTTGGCAATAAGTACAGCCCTACGATTATAGTAGCAGCAATAACTTCTCAAATTAATAAAGCAAAATTACCAACACATATAGAGATAAACTCACAGGATTACGATGGACTAAACAAAGATTCAGTTATTTTGCTGGAACAAATTAGAACGATAGACAAGAAAAGGCTTAAGGAAAAGGTTGGGAGTATATCATCAGACCTAATTTCCAAAGTAGACGAGGCACTAACAATAAGTTTAGGATTAATAGAACTATAAGTTTAGAATATTCTAAACTACTAGGCTGTTAACAATTATAATTGTTAACAGCCTTTTTGTATTGAAAAGTTGAGTAAAAAAGAAAATAAATGTATACAATAACATTATTAAATTAATATATCATAATAAACTTAAAATTAGTATTTTGTATACTACTTTTAAATATAATGAGTTTCATATTGCTTTAAAAATTGTTATAATATTAAATGTTAGCAAAAAGAGAAAGTAGTTTATATTACATATAATACTAAGGAGGATGAAAAATTTGCCTAGAGATATTAATGAATTAACTAGCGTAGCAACTGAGATAAGAAAAGACATAGTAACTATGCTTACTGAGTCAGCTTCAGGACATCCAGGTGGTTCACTATCAGCAGCTGATATACTAACAGCTTTATACTTTGGTGAAATGAATATTGACCCAAAGAACCCAAAGTGTGAGGATAGAGATAGATTTGTACTATCAAAGGGACATGCAGCACCTGTTCTTTATGCAGCTCTTGCAGAAAGAGGATTTATGGCTAAAGAAGAACTTATGACTCTTAGAAAGATAGACTCAAACCTTCAAGGACATCCTAATATGAATGACACTCCAGGGGTTGATATGTCTACAGGGTCACTTGGACAAGGACTATCAGCAGCTAATGGAATGGCGCTTGCTGGAAAACTTGATAACAAGTCATACAGGGTATACGCTTATCTTGGAGATGGAGAGCTTCAAGAAGGTCAAGTTTGGGAAGCTGCTATGACATCAGCCCACTATAAACTTGATAATCTTACTGCATTTGTTGACTATAATGGTCTTCAAATTGACGGAAACACAACAGATGTTATGAATGTTGAACCTATAGCTAATAAGTTTGAAGCATTTGGATGGCACGTAATATCAATTAATGGTCATTCATTTGAAGAAATATTTAAGGCTATTGATGAAGCGAAGTCTACAAAGGGTAAACCAACAATGATAGTTGCAAAAACAGTTAAGGGTAAAGGCGTATCATTTATGGAAAATCAAGCAGGATGGCACGGAAATGCACCAAGTAAGGAACAATGTGAAGAGGCTCTTAAGGAACTTGGAGGTGTTATAAATGGCTAATTTAGCAACAAGAGAAGCATATGGAAAGGCACTAGCGAAGCTTGGACATGAAAATAAAAATATAGTAGTTCTTGATGCAGACCTTTCAAAGTCAACAAAAACAGCAGACTTTTTAAAGGAACATCCAGAAAGATTCTTTAATATAGGGATTGCTGAGGGAGACTTAGTTGTAACTGCTGCTGGACTTTCAACATGTGGAAAGATTCCATTTGCTAGTACATTCGCGATGTTTGCAGCTGGAAGAGCATTTGAACAAATCAGAAACTCAATTTGTTATCCAAAGCTTAACGTAAAGATAGCTGCAACACATGCAGGATTAACAGTTGGAGAAGACGGTGCATCTCATCAAGCTATTGAAGATATATCAATAATGAGAAGCATACCAAATATGACAGTTATTTGTCCAGCAGACGATGTTGAAACAACGGAAGTAATTAAGGCAGCGGCTGAGTATAATGGACCAGTTTATATAAGACTTGGAAGATCAGCTGTTCCAACTATTAATGATGAAAATAATTATAGCTTTAAGATAGGAAAAGCAGTTACTCTAAAAGAGGGTAAGGATGTAACTATTATAGCTACAGGAATAATGGTTAGTAAGGCTCTAGATGCTGCCAAGGCTCTAGAAGCGGAAGGTATAAGTGCTGAAGTTATTAATATACACACTATTAAGCCAATAGATTCTGAGGCAATAATTGCTTCAGTTAAGAAAACTGGTGCAGTTGTAACATGTGAAGAACACAGTATTATTGGTGGACTAGGAAGTGCTGTGTGTGAAGTACTTGCAGAAAATGCAGTAGCTCCACTAAAAAGAGTTGGGGTTAATGATACATTTGGTGAATCAGGAAAGCCAGCTCAGTTACTTGAAAAGTATGGTTTAACTTCGGAAAATATTGTTTCATCAGCTAAAGAAGTAATGAAGAGAAAATAGTAATTAAAATACATTAAAAGTCGAATAATTCCAGTTGCAAAATGGGAATTATTTCGACTTTTTTTATTATAAAAATTATGATAAAATATATGCTATATTTTTATATATCGTCATTTTAAGGTGATAAAGGCTACAATACATACAATTACTATTTATACATAACATTCAGCAAATCCTCGAGGGGTGTATTAAAATGTGATAATATGTTATTATAATTTTGTATTTGTATTATTTAGACGAAAAATATATAAGGGGGGATTACTAGGTGATAAAGTTAAAAAACGTATCAAAGGTTTATGCAAATAATCACATAGCTCTTTCAAATATAAATATAGATATTGAAAAAGGGGAATTTGTATTTTTAGTAGGACCAAGTGGGGCAGGTAAATCTACTTTTATTAAGCTTTTAATGAAGGAAGTAGATTTAACTAGTGGTCAGATTTTTGTAAATAATCAGGAAACAAATCTATTAAAAAGAAAAGAGATACCATACTATAGAAGAGGTATAGGAGTAGTATTTCAAGACTTTAGACTATTATCAGATAAAACAGTTTTTGAAAATGTAGCATTTGCTATGCAAATAATTGAATCAAATCCAAAGGATATTAAGAAAAGGGTTCCACAGGTACTATCACAGGTCGGACTTTCATCTAAGGCTAATCAATATCCTGACCAGTTATCAGGTGGAGAACAACAAAGAATAGCCCTTGCAAGAGCTCTTGCTAACAATCCAAAGATACTAATTTGTGATGAGCCTACAGGAAACCTTGATCCAGAAACTTCATGGGAAATTATGGATATACTGAAGGAAATAAATAAATCAGGAACTACGATAGTTATGGCAACTCATGCTAAGGATATAGTAGATAGGATGAAGAAAAGAGTTATTGCCATTGAAAAAGGAGTAGTAGTTAGAGACCAACAAAGGGGGGTATATGGCTATGAAGATTAGAACAATGAAGCAGTTCTTTTTAGATAGTTTTAAAGGGATTGTTAGAAATAGAATAATGAGTATAGCATCAATAGGAACTGTTGCTGCAACATTATTTATATTTGGTGCCTTTATGATGATGGCTCTTAATTTAAATAATATGGTTAAGTCTGTTGGAGACCAAATAGAAATTAAAGTTTACTTAAATAAAGGTATTAAGGAAGAGGCAGCTAAAGCAATTGAGCCTATAATAAAAAATATTCCTCACATTAAGGAAATTGGGTATGAAACAAAGGAACAGGCACTGGAAAAAATGAAAAGCCAATTAGGAGATCAAGCAGATCTAGCAAGTGGTATGGAGAAAAACAATCCACTTCCTGAATCATACGTTGTTAGGGTAGACAGACCTGAGAACGTAAAAAGTGTTTCAAGTAAGCTTAGTAAAATTGAAGGCGTTAATAAAGTAAATGATGGTAAAAGTACAGTAGATAAAATATTACATATAAATAAAGTAGTAAAAACATCTAGTGTAATTTTAATGGGAGTATTTGGAGTAGTAGCATTATTTTTAATAGCTAATACAATTAAGCTTACAGTATATGCTAGAAAAAAAGAAATAGGTATAATGAAATATATTGGAGCTACCGACTGGTTCATTAGATGGCCTTTTGTTATGGAGGGTATCATATTAGGACTTGTAGGTGCGTTAATTTCGCTTATACTTCTTGCTATATCATATAAGTATATGTCTGATACTATAACTGGACTACTTATGATGTTTAATCCTGTACCATTTGGAGAAATGATTGGTGGACTTAGCTGGAAGTTTATATTGGTAGGAATAGGAATTGGGGGAATAGGAAGTATTATTTCCTTAAGAAAGTTCCTACAAGTATAATTAAAGTGATAGAATTTTAAAGACACTTATACAATATGTATAAGTGTCTAATTTTATGTTAAAATAATAAAGATTGTTACATTTATTATTATTATTGTTAAATGTTATAATTAGATTTTACATATAATACATTATTAAGAAAACAATATATTATCGAGGTGTTTAAATGAAGGAAAATAATAAGAAAAACAGCTCCATAACAAAGATAGTTCTATGGGTTATAATCACTAACCTAGTAACTGTATCATTGTTGTTATTTTTTCCAATACCTATTTTTGGAATGAAGCTAGTGAGTAATTCTGACTATAATTTTTTATTAGATTATAGGAAGCTAGTAAGAGTACATAATATACTAGAAAAAAAATATGTAGATGAAATAACTCCTGAAAAAGAGGAAAAAATGCTTGAAGGTGCTATTAATGGAATGGCAAATTCCCTAGGGGATCCCTATACTACATATATGAATAAAAAAGATTATGAAAGTTTTATTACTCAAACCTCGGGTTCATATGCTGGAGTTGGAATATTACTAACTGTTAAGGATGAAAAATTAGTAGTTGTCGAGCCAATTGAAGGAGGTCCAGCACTTAAAGCAGGTGTAAAATCAGGAGATATAATAACAAAGGTAGATGGAACATCTGTAAGTGGTAAGGATAATACAAAAGCTGTTGAAATGATGAAAGGTGACGAGGGAACAGAGGTTACAATTACAGTAGATAGGTCTGGAGTTGGAGCTAAGAATATAAAAATTAAAAGAGAAATCATTCAAATGAAAACTGTAAAAGGGCAAATAGTAGATGGAATAGGATATGTTAGAATATCTAGTTTTGATGAAATAACAGGGAAAGAGTTTGAGAAAGAAGTAGATTCTCTTAAGGCAAAGGGTATAAAGGGACTTATACTAGATCTTAGAGAGAATCCAGGTGGAATACTTGATGAATCAATAAAAGTATTAGATGTACTTTTAGATGAAAAGGTTGTATTATCTACCGTTGATAATGGTGGAAGGAAGACAGAATATAAAACAAACAAGGGTAAGGTAGATGTTCCTATAGCTGTTCTTGTTAATAAAGGAAGTGCCAGTGCAAGTGAAATTGTATCAGGTGCAATCAAAGATCTTAATGCTGGAACTTTAATAGGTACAACAACATATGGAAAAGGTCTTGTTCAAGCAACTAAGGATCTTCAAGACAACACTGCACTAAAGTTTACTATAGCAAGATACTATACTCCATCTGGGATATCTATCCAAGGAAAGGGTATAGAACCGAATATAGTTGTAGAGCTTCCTAAGGATAAGCGTATAACATCATTAAGTGATGACCCACAATTTAAAAAGGCTTTTGAAGTTGTAAAGTCAAAGATACAATAATTAAAGGGAGGGAATAACCCTCCCTTTAATTATGAAAAAGGAGAAGGTTATGAAACTAGCAACACTTTGTTACATAAAAAAAGATGGTAAGACACTAATGCTTCATAGAATAAAGAAAGAAAAAGATTACCATAAGGGTAAATGGAATGGAGTTGGAGGAAAGTTTGAACCCTTAGAATCTCCTGAAGATTGTGTTAAAAGAGAAGTTCTTGAAGAGACAGGGCTTAATATTATAAACCCAAGACTTAGAGGTATGATTACCTTTCCTATGTTTGATGGGGAAGATGATTGGTATACTTTTATATTTACAGCAGAGGAGTTTTCAGGGAATATAAAAGAATGCTCAGAGGGAGAACTTCATTGGATAGAAGACGAAAAAATAATGGATTTAAATCTTTGGGATGGAGATAGAGTTTTTCTTAATTGGATTAATGGTGATAAAATATTCTCTGCAAAATTTATATATGAAAATAAAGAATTTAAAGATTATAAAGTGATATTTTACTAAGTAATATATTTAAAGAATCCCCCTATTAGCAATTAATTGTTAATAGGGGGATTCTAAATGGAATTATACTGACTTATTTAAATCTTTTTCTGAGAATACTATCTTTAGAAGAAGCGGGGTGACAATAGTTGTAATTATAATAACTACAAGCAAGGTTGGATACATATCCTTAGTTATTATACCTTTACTAAGCCCTAAGGTAGCTGTTATAATGGCAACTTCACCACGGGAAATCATACCTACACCAATTTGAGTACACTCTTTACTTGAAAGTCCATAGAGTTTTGCCGCACCAGAGCAACCAATTATTTTACCTAGAATTGCTGCTATAGATATAACTATAATTGGTAGTATAACCTCTGGACCTAGTGTTTTAATGTTAAGTGTAAGTCCTATACTACTAAAGAATATAGGTGAAACTAGGTAAGTAGATACATTTGAAAACTTATCCTCAAATGTATGATTGTACTTAGTAAGTGCAATTACAAGTCCTATTACATATGCACCTGTAATTGCTGCGATTCCAAGGGCCTCCTCAACAAAAATTGAAAAGAGGATTGTTAAACCAGCTATAATTAAAATAAGGGTTTCAGTTTTACTTTTCTTATTTCCATTTTCCATTGATTTTTCGATAATGCCAGGAAGAAATTTTAATAATATTCCTGATAAAATAATAAAAATAAGTATTTTACCAAGTATTAAAAGTAATCCAGTAGCACTTGCAGCGTCTGAAGCGCTAGGTGCTACTAGCATAATTGCCACTGAAAGGATGATAATACCTAAAATATCATCAATAATTGCAGCTCCTATTATATTAATACTTGCCCTAGTATTTAACTTGCCAAGTTCATTTAGAGTTTGAACAGTAATAGCAACGCTTGTAGCAGTTAATATTACACCAACGAATATACTTTCTGTTAAGCTACCTGTAAAAAGGTATGTTGCAACAGTTCCTAATAAAAATGGAACAACAATTCCTCCAATTGCAATTATAAAGGATGACATACCAGCTGTTTTAAATTTTTCAATGTCTGTCTCAAGTCCAGCCATAAACATTAGGAAGATAACTCCTATTTGAGCTAAAACTTTTATAGGCTCATTTTCATGAACAATATTAAACATCGATGGGCCTATTACTATACCCGAAAGTAAAAATCCTAATACCTTTGGCATTTTAAGTTTTTGACTTATTACACCAAGAACTTCTCCAACTACTAAGATTATACCTACCTGAAGTACAAAATCCATTATATTTTCCATAAAAACCTCCTTAAAAATAAATACAAAAAAGGGGTAGAAGTGTTCACCAAAGGTGAACCTTCCCCCCTGAAAGTTCTAATAAAACTTGAAAGCTTAAAAAAGCCCAACCGGAATTTCATTATTAAATTTAAAAAAATTGAAATAAATAGAATTATAACTAAATTATTGATTAGTATATATATAATTATATCAAATAAGTAAATATATATCAAGTTACTGTAAGACTAACAAAATTATTTATGTAAGATAAAATTCTAATTTACTTAATATCCCACTAATAATAAAAAGTTTTTTGCAGATGATAATGATATAACCATTTGAGGAGGTAATTTAAAATGGAAATGCAAAACAATTCACAAAAACAAATAAAAGATAAGAATCTTAGCGTTATTAAAGAACAACTTGCACAAGAGTCACTATTAAACATTAAATATAATGAATATGCGAATCAAGCAACAGATCCTGAAATAAAATCAATTTTTAGCTCTGCATCTAGTGTTCATAAGGATAACTTTGTTAAGCTTAAGAGCTATCTAGACAGCCACCAATAGTTACAAGCTAAGGTATATTAAATACTAATAGAAAATGGTTTAAGATTATCTAATATAGATAAACAAATGGAGGGAATAAGAATGCAAGATAAAGAAAGATTAAACGACATGTTAAATTCAGAAAAGTTAACAATTTCAGCATATAGCACAGGTATTACAGAATCTTCATGTACAAATTTAAGAGATACACTTGTACAAAACTTTGAATCAGCTCAAAGAGTACAATATGAAATTTTTAATGCAATGAGTAAAAGAGGTTGGTATGAAGTTAAGGATGCACAAGCATCTGATGTTCAACAAGTTAAGGATAATGCTAATCAATTACTAAATAGTTTAAAGTAAATTATTTATTAGAGACCTAGAAGATATTTTTTTCTAGGTCTCTATACTTTTGTATTTTTTTAAAATAAAAAGAGGATATTTCAAACTTATATATAAATTAATATTTAGTGTTGAATTTTGTAATTATAATTTGGTAGGTGAGAAAATGTTAAATCCTAAGGAAGAAGCACAGAGTATAAAAAGAATAGAGACAATAAAGCTTCAAGATATTAAAGAGATAAAAAGTTGTGATGAAGTACTAGGGATATGTCTAGAAATAATAGACAAAATTAATATTAATATAAGTTATTTCATAGTAGAGAATAATATTTTTGGATATGATTGTTCTTTGGATATTAATAGTTCTATGGAAACAATAATTACTTTGAAAAATGATTTAATAAATAAAAGAAAAGTAACAAATGATTTAGAATGCTTAAAAGAAGATATAATAAGTCTAAACAAGGAAAATAAAATATCAAATATTTTTAAACTAACTGCTTGTTACTACATGTATCAAGGAAAGTTTACTCAGGGCCTATCTTTAATTAATCTAGCTAGAGATATAGAAGATAAGGACAAGGACTCAATAATAACAAATGTTGAAATTTTAAATGAATTTATTTTTAAGTATAATTTATCAGTAGATATTACAAAGCTAGAAAATTATAAAGAAGCATGTGAGATATTAGAATCTTACTATCAAAATAATATTAGACTTGAAAGAGGAGATCAACTATTAATTATACTTTATGATAGTTTAAAACAATCTAGAAAAAGTAAGCAGGTTTTAGATAGTATTTATAATATATGCAATAATGCGTTATTCCATTATGAAATAGGAAAGAAGAAAATTTATAATAAAAATAAACTCCAAGTAGTCGTTGGAATCGTTCTTTTACTATTTATTGGAACCGGTGCAGTATATTCAAAGTTATTACCAAAGAAGACTAATACAAAGAAGTCAATTCCAGCAGTGGTGCAGGAAAAGGTAGATAAAGGTAGTAATGTAGTTAAAACTGAAATTAAATCAAATAAGTCATTGGAAAATAAAGAGAAATCAGTTGATATAAAAACTTTAAAGGCTATGGTAGGTAGTATTACTAACAATAAGAATATAGAAGATATTAATAAGCAGCTTAAAATATTAGAAGTTGATGATAAATTAAGAAATAGTAAAGAATATCAAAGTATTAAGAAGGAATATATAGAAAAAAGACAAGTATATTACTATAATCAAGGCAGACAAAGTTTTAAGTCAGGAAGTATAGATAAGGCGATTAGTGAACTAAGATTAGCATATAGTGATAAAATAGGAGTATATTTAGAACCTCATATTGTTTACTATCTTGCAAGTGCAATTAATAAAAAGAATGCAAAGGATTCTTTAAAGTATTACAAAGAATACATACAAAAGTATAGAAAAGCTGATAAGTCATACTATGAAGAAGCCCTATACAATCTTGCGATTATTAACTGGGACTTAAATAATAAAACAGAAGCTAAAAAATATAGTAGAACATTAAAGAATAAATTTCCAAAGTCTATGTATAATAATGAAAAGATAAAGAATATACTTTCTTAATAATATAAAGAGCTTTCAGTTTAAAGTTTGTTTATAAACAATTAACTGAAGGCTCTTTAGTTTTAATTTATAATAAGCTATAATTCTACTTTATTTCCCGGAAAATTTTGTTATTTTTAAGATTCGATTATAATCTTAGTGTTTTTTTATTTTATTTATGGCTAATACTACAGGAAGTGTAATTAATGTAGAAACTATTATTTCTGGAATTCCGTTAGTAAATCCTATTCCTGCTAAAAACATACCAATTGTTGAAGAATTTATCTTAAAAACATATGCCAATCTTTCAGCATAAAATATATAAGCAAGTAAAAGAACTAAAAATGTATTAATAAATGTACCTATTATTGATGAAAAAGCAATACTAACCCTTGGATATTTTATTGATATAAAATAATATACATAGTAAGCTGATAAAGCTATTAATACCCTAGGTAAAATAGCAATAATAGGATTAAGAAATATAAATGAAGTTATAGTAGGCATAGTAACTGCCTGATAAATACTAAATAGACCAAAAATAAATCCAACAATAGCTCCAACTAGTGGCCCTTCGAGGATTGCAGCAATTATAACAGGTACATGCATTATTGTTGCATTTACAGGCGGTATTTTGATAAATCCGAGACCTGTAATACCAAGAAAAATAGAAATAGATGAAAACATAGCTGCTATTACCATTTTTCTAACCGTAAAGTGATTATGATATTCTAATTTTGTCCTTTGCATAAGATCCCTCCGTTTTTATTCCATAAGGATATAATTCGGATTCCAAATTATATAATCCTAAATTAATGTTCAGTTTCATATGAATACCGACAGTATAATTGTAGCAGATAAAATACTTTTCTTAAATAATTGATTAATTTTGAGGGGATTAACTTTAGTATTAAAAAATAGACTACCAATTTGGTAGTCTATTAAATAGTTATTAAATATTAAGTGTAGAATCTATTTCATCTTTATTAAATCCAACAATAATCTTTCCATCTATATTTATAACTGGAACGCCTGTTTGTCCTGATAAACTCATCATTTCATTTCTTTCTTTAACATCCTTTGCAACATTAATATCAATAAATTCAACATTTTTAGATTGAAGGTATGATTTTACCTTTGTACACCATGGGCAGGTTGGGGTAGAATAAACTTTTATCATAATTATTTCCTCCTTAATTGTAAGATGTATTTTTCAGCCATAAGTGCAGATACTGTGCCATCAGCAACTGCTGTAGTTAATTGTCTAACAGATTTTTCGCGTACATCACCTGCAGCAAAAACTCCCTTTATATTAGTTTCTGTATTTTCATTTGCTTTAATGTATCCATCTTTATTTAATTCAATATATTCTTTAAATAGTTCTGTTCTAGGAACCATTCCTACATAGGTAAAAATACCATCAACTTCGTATTCATATTCTTCATTAGTCTTGTTGTTTTTAAGCATTACAGAATTAATTGAATCCTCTCCATTTGCTGATAGAATTTCTGTATTATACAAAACTTTAATTTTAGGATTATTCGTTAAATCTTCTATTGATGATTTTTCAGCTGTTAGAGAATCTCTCCAGTGTATAAGTGTTAGCTGAGAAGCATACTTAGATAAGTAAATAGCAGCTTCTACACCTGAATTGCCTCCACCAACTACTAGCACATGTTTATCAGTATACATTTCCCCATCACATAACTCACAGTAGTGAATTCCCTTTCCATGAAACTTTTGCTCTTCAGGAATAGGAAGTGGACGATGTTTAGAACCTGTAGCTATTATAACAGCAAGTGGGTTATATATCTTACCTGAAGTTTCAATTTTCTTTTCATTATCTGTAAGATTAACTGAAACTATAGTATCAAATTCTTCTATTCTAGCACCAGAGTCTGCAGCTTGAGATGCAAGTCTCCCTGCGAAGTCGCTACCACCAATTCTGTGAAACCCAGGATAATTTTCAATTGCATAGGTCCCTATAATTTGACCACCTACGATTTCATCTTCAAGTATAAGGGTATCAAGCTTACTTCTCCCTGCATATATTCCTGCTGTAAGACCAGCAGGACCTGACCCAATTATAATTATATCTTTATTTACAATGTCCTTTGACATAAAAACACCTCTTCATAATTTGATATTACTTAATAATTATTATCTTTAAATATATAATATTGATAAAATAAAGTAATGTCAATATTATTTGGTAAATTATATTAATAAATGTAATTTCATATGAATATTATTAGATTATTTTGATGAAAATATACTGTATATTAACATGAAATAAAGCCCCTGCATTAGCAGGGACTTTAACTAATTAATTTTAAATTGTTTAATTATGTTTCCAGATGAATCTAATGCTTCTATTATATAAGTATACTTAGTAGATAATTTTATAGTAGTATCGTTATATGCTAGGTAAGTTGCACTACCGCTTCTATTAACTGTTTTAAGTAAGTGAGTAGTACTTTGTGTATTAACAGCCTCTGAACCTGTAAATCTATATATATTATAAGATTTTGATGTACTAGTCTTACTATCAATCCAAACAAGTCTATTACTTACTCCAGTGGAATATACTCTTAACTTTTCAGTAGGGTAGCTAGGAGTTACCGATACACTGCCGGGAATAGATACTTTACTAGTATAGAAACTAGAAACTAGAGTAGTTTTAAATCCAACTATATTAGATTCTAAATCCCTTAAGCTGAAAAATGAACTTCCCTTAACATTAGCGTTATTTCTGCTATAAGTTATTTGGTTTGGTATTTCAGATGGATTTTTCCAGTCAGCTACTTCATTAGTATTTGCTTCACCATCCCTATATTTATATACCGCATGTCCTATGTATAAATTACACTTAGTTCCTTGAACGACATTTCCCCACCAATCAACTAGAACTTTATATGAAGAAATACTGTTATTCATTGACCAATATAATTGTGGAGTTATGTAGTCTATCCAGTTATTTTTAACCCATTTTCTAGTGTCTGCAAATATATCATCATAACTTGATAGGGAGCCAGAAGACACAGCGGAACCTTCGCCTTCAGGACTTCCAGATGGATGCTTAGATTTGCTTCCCCATATTCCAAATGGACTTATTCCAAACTTAACATCTGATTTAGCACTTTTTATTTGTGTATTAAGGTTTTTGATTAGATTATCAATATTGTTTCTTCTCCAATTTTCAATTGAGCTAAATCCAGTTCCATATTTTTTATATGTTGCTATATCAGGATTTGTAGTTTTAAATCCACCATATGGATAAAAATAATCATCAAAATGTACTGCATCTATGTCATATTTTTTTACAACTTCCATAACTGTATCTATAACAAATTGTTGAGCTTTAGGTTCTCCAGGGTTTAAATACAGTTTTCCATTATAAAGCATTACAGCATCAGGGTTTTTTCTAGCAAAGTTATTAGAACTTAAAGTAGCTAAAATTTGCTCCTTTGTTTTCCCAGTTTGTGCTGATTCTGTGACCCTATATGGATTAAACCATGCATGAAATTCCATGCCCTTTTTATGAGTTTCAGATACCATATATGCTAGTGGGTCGAATCCTGCCTCAGGTGATTTACCTTGAGTTCCAGTAAGATACTTTGACCATGGATTTAAAGTAGATGGATAAAAGGCATCATTAGCTGGTCTAACTTGGAAAGTTACAGCATTCATATTCATAGAATTAAAGGCATTTAATACCCTTGTATATTCAGATTTAAATGCACTTGCACTCCCATTTGTTTGTTTAAAGTCCAAATTCCAAATTGTAGATACCCAAGCACTTCTAAACTCAGCATTAGGTTTTGTTTCAGCATGTACTACTTTTGTATCACCAAATGAAGATACTTCCTTGTTTGATGATAGTTTAATTGAAACTGTTCCTAGTAGTAGCGTACTGCAAAGCACAGAGGCTACTAATTTTTTATTAAATAGTTTTTTAAACGGAATAGTAAACAAAGATTCCCCCCCTTTTTAGTACTAATTAGACAAAATACCTTAATATGCTTATATATTAACATATTGTGTAGTAAAATAGTATTAATTTTAAAACAAAATATACTAGTAAAGGTAAGTTTTCTAATATATTATTAGAGTATAAGATGTTTTATGTTACTATAGGTCTATGGAGGGATGTTGTAATGATAGAAATGGTATTATTAAGTGTTTTAATGGCTCTTTTTGTTTTTAGAATAATAAAAAATAAAAAAGTACATGATATTGCAGTATTTTTGGTACTTTTGATTTGCATATTAATAAGGCTTCCAATAGGACAGGATATACCAAAGTCTTTATATGTTACTATTTCTCTGGGACTTGCTATAATAGCTGTTTTATCTTATTTGAAAAGTAAAAATGATGCATTTAAAGAGGCAACAAAATTAAAAGATAATCCAAAAGAAGAGTCATCAGATAATGAGTTAAGAAGCTAATTGTAGCTTCTTTTTTTATACCTTCAAATGTAACCTTTTTTTTATTTTTTCATATTATATAGATAGGAAGTAACTTATTGTAAATACTGTTTGGAGGATGGTTATGAGTAAATGTAAATCTTATTTAGTTGCAGCAAATACCTGTGAAGGGTTTGTGTCATACTTTGATGACTTTCTAAAAGAGGCTAAAAGAATACTTATACTAAAGGGAGGCCCTGGATGTGGAAAGTCCACATTTATGAAGAAAGTAGGTAAAAACTTACTAGATAAGGGATATAGCGTAGACTTTATTTACTGTGCATCTGATAGTGATTCTTTAGATGCAATATTTGTGCATGGTATAGATTTAATAATAGTTGATGGTACAGCACCACATGTAATAGATCCTAAGTATCCAGGTGTTGTAGATAGTATACTGAATTTTGGAGAGTACTTTGATGAGGAACACTTAAGAAAAAAAGGAGAAGAAATAAAGAATATTATAGATACTAAATCTAATGAGTATAAAAAGTTATATGAGGTTCTTAAAAATGCTAAGGTTATACATGATAAGATTGAAAAAGAGTATTTAATTGGAATGAATTTTGAAAGAGCAAATGAGATAGCAAATTTTCTAGTTGAGGAAATAGTACCTGAGGGAGAAGAGAAAGTAGGTAAAGAAATTCAAAGATTTTCTGGAGCACTAACTCCTCAAGGGCAGGCAATATTCTATGATGATTTAACATCTGATATTAAGTCAAAATATATTATTAAAGGAAGAGCAGGCTCTGGTAAGTCAACTCTTATGAGAAAGGTTGCAACCGCAGCACTTTCAAAGGGATATGAAGTAGAGGTATATCACTGTGGACTAGATCCTAAAAGTCTAGATATGATAATTATACGAGACCTTTCAGTTGCAATTCTTGATGGAACAGCACCGCATGTTGTTGAACCTTCTGAAAATGACAAGGTAATAGACATGTATGTTGAGTGTATAGATAAGAATATTGTTGATGAAGAAGAGGGGATACTTGTATCTGTAGGGGAAGAATATAGAAAAGAAATTGAAAAGGCTAAGAGTATTTTTAAAGACATTAAATCTCTTCATGAAAAATTAGAAGGTATATATGTTAAAGCTATAGATTTTTCCAAGGTTGATAAGGTATATGATAAGGTATTAGATGACATATTAAATATGTAAGAATAATCAAGAGGCTATCTTAAGAATATTTAGATAGCCTCTTGATTTTTACAAAAAATACAGTAATAACAATATTAATATTTAAAAACACTTTAAATGAGATATAATAATTATTAATAAACTATTATTTTACTTATTGTGAATTAGAAAAATGATGTTATAATGTATATACGAACTAATGTTCTGGGGGTTGGATTATGAATGAGTTTAAAATTGTTTCAAAGTTTAAGCCTACAGGGGATCAACCTGAGGCAATAGATAAAATAGTAAAAGGAATTAATAATGGAGATGCTGCAGAAACCTTACTTGGAGTTACAGGGTCTGGAAAAACATTTACTATGGCAAATATTATTGAAAGATGTCAAAGGCCAGCATTGGTTCTTGCCCATAACAAGACACTTGCAGCACAACTTTGTAGTGAGTTTAAGGAGTTCTTTCCAAGTAACTCAGTAGAGTACTTTGTAAGTTACTATGATTATTATCAACCTGAGGCATATGTACCTCATACAGATACATACATAGAGAAAGATGCATCTATCAATGATGAAATAGACAAACTTCGTCATTCAGCAACCTCAGCATTATTAGAAAGACGAGATGTTATAGTTGTTGCAAGTGTATCTTGTATATATGGTCTTGGTAATCCTAATGAATATAAAAGTCTTATGTTATCCCTTAGAGAAGGTATGGAGAAGGATAGGGATGATATTCTAAAAAGGTTAGTTGATATTCAATATGAAAGAAATGATATTAATTTTACTAGAGGAACGTTTAGGGTTAGAGGAGATGTTATTGAGATTTTTCCAGCTTCATCCTCAGATAAAGCAATTAGAGTTGAAATGTTTGGTGATGAAATAGATAGATTATGTGAAATTGATGTTTTAACCGGTGAAATTTTAGGTAGAAGAAGTCACATAGTTATATTTCCGGCTTCACACTATGCTGCTTCAAAGGAAAAAATAGAAAATACAATCTCAATAATAGAGGAAGAATTAGAAGAAAGACACAAAGAGTTAATAGAAGAAGATAAATTGCTTGAAGCTCAAAGAATTAGACAAAGAACTAATTACGATATAGAAATGCTCAAGGAAGTAGGGTATTGTTCAGGGGTTGAAAACTATTCAAGATTATTTGATGGAAGAAATCCAGGAGAGCCTCCATTTACCTTAATTGATTATTTCCCAGATGATTATCTTCTATTTATAGATGAATCACATGTTACACTTCCCCAGGTTAAAGCTATGTATGGCGGGGATAGATCCCGTAAGGATAATCTTGTTGATTTTGGCTTTAGATTGAAAAGTGCATATGACAATAGGCCTTTAAAGTTTGAAGAGTTTGAGAAGAAAATGGGTCAAACAGTATTTGTTAGTGCAACTCCATCTAAATACGAAGTGGAACATTCAGAAAATATAGTAGAACAAGTAATAAGACCTACAGGATTACTTGATCCTGAGATTGAAGTTAGACCTATTAAAGGTCAGATTGATGATTTAATTGGCGAAATCAGAAATACTATTGACAAAGGCTTTAGAATACTTGTTACTACACTAACTAAGAAAATGTCTGAGGATCTTACTGATTATTTAAAGGAAATAGGAATTAAAGTTAGATATCTTCATTCAGATATAAATACTATAGAAAGAATGAAAATTATAAAGGAACTAAGACTTGGAGAATGTGATGTTTTAATTGGTATTAACCTTTTAAGAGAGGGACTTGATATACCAGAAGTAGCATTGGTTGCTATACTTGATGCAGATAAGGAAGGTTTTTTAAGATCGGAAACCTCACTTATACAAACAATAGGTAGGGCAGCTAGAAATTCAGAAAGTAAAGTAATAATGTATGCTGATGTTATAACAAGATCAATGAAAACTGCAATAGATGAAACAGAAAGAAGAAGAAAAATACAAAAGGATTATAATGAAGAGAATGGAATAATTCCTACTACTATAATAAAGCCTATTCATGACGTTATTGAAGTAAGTAAGGAAATTAAAGAAGAAGATATTCCTTCAATAGACGATGAAAATTTAAATGATGTAATTAGAATTATAGAAGAAGAGATGTTAAAAGCTGCTGAGGAGCTTGATTTCGAAAGAGCTGCTGCTCTTCGTGATAAGATAAAGGCACTAAAAGGAAAAGAGAACTAAGAGGTGACTATATGGAGAGGGATAAAATTATAATAAAAGGTGCAAGAGAAAATAACCTAAAAAATATAGATATTGAGATACCTAGAAATAAGTTTGTTGTCTTAACTGGATTATCAGGATCTGGTAAATCATCACTTGCATTTGACACAATATACGCAGAGGGACAAAGAAGATATGTGGAATCACTATCAGCATATGCAAGGCAGTTTCTTGGACAAATGGATAAACCAGATGTTGATTATATAGAAGGATTATCTCCTGCAATATCAATAGATCAAAAAACAACTAATAAAAATCCACGATCAACTGTTGGAACAGTAACAGAAATATATGATTACTTGAGACTTTTATATGCTAGAGTAGGTACTGTTTATTGTCCTTCATGTGGAAAAGAAATCGAGAAACAAAGTGTTGATCAAATGGTAGATAAAATTATGACTTTTCCAGAAAGAACAAAACTACAGGTTCTAGCTCCTGTTATAAGAGGAAGAAAAGGAGAACATGCAAAGTTATTAGAGAAGATTAAAAAAGATGGATTCGTTAGGGTTCGAATTGATGGAGAAATACATGAACTTGAAGAAGAAATAAAACTTCAAAAGAATATAAAGCATAATATAGAAATTATAGTTGATAGACTTATTATTAAGGAAGGGATAGAGGGAAGACTTTCAGATTCTATAGAAACATCACTTAAACTCGCAGAGGGTCTTGTTATAATTCAGGAGATAGATGGGGAAGAAAGCCTTTTCAGTGAAAACTTCGCATGCCCTGATTGTAACTTAAGTATAGAAGAGATAACTCCTAGAATGTTCTCCTTTAATAGTCCCTTTGGTAAATGCGAAAAGTGTGATGGACTTGGAAATCTAATGGAGATATCAAGGGAACTTGTTCTCGATACAACGCTTTCTATAAATCAGGGAGCGATTAAGTCTTGGAAGAATCTTAAGGAAGAATCATGGAGTAGGTCTTTGGTTGAGGGACTATCCAATAAATATGACTTTGATCTTGATACACCACTAGAAGAGCTTGGGGAAGATATAATAGATCTTATTCTTTATGGAAATAGAGGAGAAAAGTTTCAGGTTAACTTTGTTAGAGATGGAGAAAAGTCAACAATTATGTATCACTTTGAAGGGCTTATACCAAATCTTAAAAGAAGATATCTTGAAACAGCATCTGATTATATGAGGGGAGAAATAGAATCTTATATGTCAGACAAGAAATGTTCTAAGTGCAAAGGTGCAAGATTAAGACCTGAAAGTCTTTCAGTCAAGATTGGTGGACTTTCAATAGATAAAGTGTGCAGTATGCCAATTAGAGAAGAAATTAAGTTTTTCCAATCCTTAGACCTTAGTGACAAAAATAAAAAGATTTCGGAACAAATTTTAAAGGAAATTAAAGAAAGGCTCTCGTTTCTTGCTGATGTAGGACTTGATTATCTTGATCTTTCAAGAGCAGCATCGACACTATCAGGAGGAGAGTCACAAAGAATAAGACTTGCAACTCAAATAGGTTCTAGTCTTGTTGGAGTTTTATATATTCTTGATGAACCAAGTATTGGACTTCATCAAAGGGATAATGATAGATTACTTGCAACATTAAAGAATCTTCGTGATATTGGAAATACATTAATAGTTGTTGAACATGACGAGGATACAATGAGGGAAGCGGATTACATTATAGATATAGGACCCGGTGCAGGGGCACATGGGGGAGAGATAATGGCTAAGGGAACTCCAGAGGAAATAATGTTAAATGAGAATTCTTTAACAGGTCAATATTTGTCTGGAAGAAAGAAAATAGAAGTTCCAGAGGAAAGACGTAAGGCTGAGAATGAATATATAGAAATAAAAGGCGCAAAGGAAAATAACTTAAAGAATGTCAATGTAAAGCTTCCGATTGGGTTATTTACATGTGTAACAGGGGTTTCAGGTTCAGGAAAAAGTACACTTGTTAATGATATTCTTTATAAAGGTGCAGCAAAGAAAATTAATAGAATAAAGGATAATCCAGGTATTCATAAGGAAATTTTAGGACTTGAATATATTGATAAAGTTGTGGATATAGATCAGTCACCTATAGGAAGAACACCAAGGTCTAATTCAGCTACCTATACAGGTGTATTTGATTCAATTAGAGAGATATTTTCTCAAACATCAGAGTCAAAGATGAAGGGTTATAAACCAGGAAGATTTAGTTTCAATGTTAAAGGTGGAAGATGCGAAGCCTGTTCAGGTGATGGAATAATAAAGATAGAAATGCAGTTTTTATCTGATGTGTATATACCATGTGAAGTTTGCAAAGGAAGTAGATATAATAGAGAGACTTTAGAGGTTAAATATAAAGGAAAAACTATTTCTGATGTGTTAAACATGACAATTGAAGAAGCATTAGAGTTTTTCGAAAACATACCTAAAATAAAAAATAAATTACAAACATTAAATGATGTAGGATTATCCTATATAAAGCTAGGGCAGCCATCTACTCAACTATCAGGTGGAGAAGCGCAAAGAGTAAAACTAGCAACAGAACTATCAAAGAGAAGCACGGGAAAAACACTTTATATACTTGATGAACCTACAACTGGACTTCATATAGAAGATGTTAGTAGACTTATTGGAATTATTCAAAGGTTAGCACAGGGAGGAAATACCGTAGTAATAATTGAGCATAACCTTGATGTTATTAAATGTGCTGATTATTTAGTAGACCTTGGACCAGAAGGGGGAGATAAAGGAGGAGAAATAGTTGCCTATGGAACTCCTGAGGAGGTTTCAAAGTCTGAAAAATCATATACAGCTAAATACTTAAGAAAAATTTTATAAAATATTCATGTTATAAATGTACTAGAGAATTTAAAAGAAAACGATTGCTTTGTAATAAAATTCAAATATAAGTTTAAAAATGGAAAGTAATTACCTATAAAATTCCACAGTATAATTATCCCCAAAAGTGATAATCCCTTAGTATTGCGAATGAAAAATAATGCTAAGGGATTATGTTTTGTTATAATGCGAAAAATATATTAGTTATTAGAGATAAATATTAAGAAAAGTGTTAATGTGTGATTATAAAATAATAATGAAAAAGTAAAAGGGTTTACATTTAATAATTTTATAGTTATAATCAACACTATGCAAAATTAAACAAAAATATACATTACATGATAATACTTTTATGAAAAAACAATTTTTTTGTTGCAATAGGTAATGTTATCATGTTTTTGGTAAAATTAAGAAAACGTATTGCATGATTATTTTGATAATATAGTGCTTTAGAAGTTTAGGATAAAAATGTATTAATTATATAAACTATAGATTAAGGCATTTTGTATCTTTGTTAGTTATTTTTATTTAAGGCCTTATAATTTAACTAATTTTTAAGTTGCATATTGTAAAAATCTAAACAAATTATTAGAAATTAAGAAAGGGGAAGAAAAATGAATAAGTCATTTAAAGACATAATTATTGTTGGGTTTGCTCTATTTGCTATGTTCTTTGGAGCAGGAAATCTAATATTTCCACCTTCACTAGGGCTTTCAGTAGGGGACGCTTGGTTACCAGGCATGATTGGATTTATAATTACAGGTATAGGACTACCACTACTAGGAATTATAGCTGCTTCTAAGGCAGGAGGATCAGTTAGAGATGTAGGAGATAAGGTAAGTAAAGGATTTAGTAAGGTGTTTGCTATAGCGATTTTACTTGCAATAGGACCACTATTTGCTATTCCAAGAACTGCTGCTACTACATTTGAAGTTGGGATTAAACCATTCGTTGGAACAAGTTCAACTTTAATGATTACTATTTGTTCAATTATTTTCTTTTTAATAACTGTATACTTTACTATAAATCCTACTACTGTTGTAGATAAGGTTGGTAAGATACTAACACCATTTTTATTAATCGCACTACTTGTTATTATAGTAAAGGGTATTATAACACCAATTGGAACACCTATTAATACAGGTGTTACAGGATCATTTGGAAAAGGTTTTATAGAAGGTTATAATACAATGGACGCACTTGCATCTCTAGTATTTGCAGGTATCGTAATAAAGTACTTTGTAGATAAAGGATATTCAGATATTAAGAGTCAAGTTAGCTTAACTATTAAAGCTGGTATCGTTTCTTCTATTGGTTTTATAATCGTTTACGGTGGATTAACATATATAGGTGCTACAACTAGTGGCGTATATAAAGCGGGTATGGACCAAACTGCTTTAACAATAAATATAGCTAGGTCTCTACTTGGAACAACTGGACAGTCAGTTCTTTCAGTAGCAGTTGCTTTAGCTTGCTTAACAACAGCAGTTGGATTAACAGCTACATGTGGAGAATACTTTAGTAACCTTACTAAGGGAAAAGTAAGTTACAAAGCTATGGTTATAATAGTTTCTGTATTCAGTTGTGTTATGTCTGTAGTTGGTGTAAGCACTATAGTTAAGATTTCAGTACCTGTACTTGTACTACTTTATCCAGTAGCTGCTGTACTTATGGTATTAACTGTATTTGATAAATTCATTAGAAATAAAAACGTATACAAAGGCGCTGTTATAGGTGCATTTGTGGTTAGTTTATTTGATGCTTTAACTATAGCAAAATTACCAATTGAATCTGTTAATACTATGATTTCAAAGATTCCATTAGCAGGTTTTGGTCTTGGATGGATTATTCCAAGTATAGTTGGTATGTTAATTGGACTTCTATTTAAGTATAATAAGAAACAAGCATAGTTTTTTAGCCACTCTGTAAAAAGAGTGGCTATATTACTTATAAAGTAAATTTAATGTGGTATAATTTGTTTTATAAGTAATATAAGGAGATAATTATGAAAAAAGTAGTAAAG
This sequence comes from Clostridium cylindrosporum DSM 605, assembly GCF_001047375.1. Classification (NCBI taxonomy): domain Bacteria; kingdom Bacillati; phylum Bacillota; class Clostridia; order Eubacteriales; family Clostridiaceae; genus Clostridium; species Clostridium cylindrosporum. Next base: position 354,322 of record NZ_LFVU01000028.1, on the reverse strand, counting down.
GTTTTTATTGTTTTATTATGTTTATTTTCAATATTAATGATGTATACAGGATATCAAATATATTCATTTGCAAATAAGGAAGTAAAGAAAAGCGATGCAATTATGGTACTTGGCTGTAGAGTAAAGGGAGAGGAGCCATCACTGTCACTTGAGAGACGAATGGAGACAGCGCTTGCGCTCTATAATAATGGATATGGTGAAAAGATAATATTATCTGGAGGAAAAGGTAAAGGGGAAGATATTAGTGAAGCTGAAGCTATGAGAAGGTTTTTTATAAAAAAGGGTGTGGATTCTAATAATCTAATTTTAGAAGATAAATCTACCTCTACATATGAAAATTTTAAGTATAGTAAAGTGTTAATGGGGAAATCTAATATCAAGAGCCTAGTTGTAGTATCTAACGGATATCATTTAAGAAGAGCAGCAAGTATAGCAAGTAAGTTTAATATAAATGCAAGTTACAAAGGATTTATACTTAGTGACCATATATTCATAGAATTGAAGGGAATACTTAGAGAAATAATAGCTACATATAAATATGTATTAATTGGTAAATAGGAAATTGATGTTTATAAATGAATATTTATAACACTAATATTATAATGTTTAATAACTTATTAGAATGATAATTTAATATAGAGATTATTATATAGGATAATACTAAATATTATTCATATTTAATATTATAAAAATATATCAAGATATAAAATAATTTTGTTGAATTACCAAGATAAATGTGGTAACATAACGATAGAAAAATTAAAAACTAGTGCTTTTAATTCAGTCCAGAGAGGCTGACAAAGTAATAAAATCTATACTCTAGGGGTGGTGGGTCTATCTCTAGATATAAGGTGGAGTGTAACCTCTTTGTCAGTTGGCAAAGAGGTTTTTTTGCTAGGTACTAGTTTAAAACTAGCAAAGGGGGAATATCCTTGGAAAAAATGAAAAAAATCAAAAAACATCTCTTGCATAGTTATAAGTCATAATGTATAATTACTTACAATAAGAACGAAAAATAAAGAAAGATTACAATAAATATAAGAGGTGAGATTTAATGAAGGGTATTATATATCTACAAGACGGTAGCGTATTCGAAGGAAAAGGTCTTGGTCATAAAGGAACAAGTGTTGGAGAAATAGTATTTAATACTTCAATGGCAGGATATCAAGAAATAATCACAGATCCATCAGCAGCAGGACAAATTATAACAATGACATATCCTCTAATAGGAAACTATGGTGTAAACTCAGAATTCAATGAGTCAAAGGGAGTTTATGTTAAGGGTCTAATAGTTAAGACTATTTGTAGAGTACCTTCAAATTTCATGGGTATTGAAGAACTTAACAACATGCTTTCAGAAAATAAAGTAGTAGTTGTTGAAGATATAGATACAAGAAGCATAACTAGAATAATCAGAGAAAATGGAACACAAAAGTGTGTTATAACAACTGAAGATATATCAAAGGAAGAAGCTATGAAGCTAATGGATGAGTATACTCCAGCAGTAGATAGCATGAAAAAACTTGGAACTGATAAGGTTTATACAGTAGAAGGAAGCGGATGCCACGTAGCAGCAATTGACCTTGGAACAAAGGGAAGCGTTCTTAAGGCTCTTAACCAAAAAGGATGTAAAGTTACAGTATTCCCATACGGTGCAAGTTTTGATGAAATTATGAGCGTTAACCCACAAGGAATATTCCTAACTGATGGCCCAGGAAACCCTGAGGAAGCAGTTGAAGTAATAGAACTTACTAAGAAATTTATTGAAGCTGGAAAGCCAGTATTTGGAGTAAGTTTAGGATGTAATATTGTAGCACTAGCGCAAGGTGCTAAAACATATAAATTAAGTTATGGACACAGAGGGTCAAACCACGGAGTTCGTGATGTAGATGCTGGAAAGTGTTTTATAACATCACAATCACACGCATATGCAGTAGATGAAAACAGCATAAAAGAAACAGAAATTGAAGTTACACACATCAACCTAAATGATGGAACAGTAGAAGGAATTAAAAACGCTACAAAACCAGTATTTGCAGTGCAATTTATTCCTGAAGGAGAACCAGGTCCATCAGATACAGATTACCTACTAAACAAATTTATTAATCTTATGAGTGTGGAGGGTTAGGCTTTATGAAAAAGAATTATAAGAAGTTAATGATATTAGGATCAGGTCCAATAATTATAGGGCAAGCAGCAGAATTTGATTATTCTGGAACACAGGCTTGTAAGTCACTTAAAGAAGAAGGAATAGAAATAGTTCTTGTTAACTCAAACCCTGCAACAATAATGACTGATGAACACATTGCTGATAAGGTTTATATTGAACCTCTAAATGTTGAATCAGTTGAAAAGATTATAGCTAAGGAAAGACCAGAAGGAGTTTGTGCAGGATTTGGTGGGCAAACAGGTCTTAACCTTGCAATGAAGCTAAAGGAAGAAGGAATACTAGACAAGTACAATGTTGAACTTCTTGGAGTAAACAGTGAAACAATAAAGAAGGCGGAAGATAGAGAAGCATTTAAGGACCTTATGATTGAAATTGGTGAACCAATTCCAGTAAGTACTATAGCTAACTCATTAGAAGAGTGTCTAGCGTTTGGAGAAGAAGCTGGACTTCCACTAATTGTAAGACCTGCATACACACTTGGAGGAACAGGTGGTGGTATAGCTGAGACTATGGAACAGCTTGAAGAAATCTGTGAAAGAGGTCTATCACTAAGCCCAATACACCAAGTACTTCTTGAAAGAAGTGTTGCAGGATGGAAGGAAATTGAGTACGAAATAATCAGAGACTCAAAGGATAACTGTATGGTTGTTTGTAACATGGAAAACATCGACCCAGTTGGAGTTCATACTGGAGATAGTATAGTTATTGCACCATGTCAAACAATGACAAAAATGGAACACCAAATGCTTAGAAACTCAGCTATTAAGATAGTAAGAGCACTAGATGTACAAGGTGGATGTAACGTACAGTTTGCATTAGATCCTGAAAGTCACAACTATATTGTAATAGAAGTTAACCCAAGAGTTAGTCGTTCAAGCGCACTAGCATCAAAAGCAGCTGGATACCCAATCGCTAAGATTGCAGCTAAAATAGCTATAGGATATAGTCTTGATGAACTTAAAAACTATGTAACTGAAACTTCAAGTGCATTTGCTGAACCAACACTTGACTATATAGTTCTAAAGATTCCAAAGTGGCCATTTGAAAAGTTTGCATATGCAAAGAGAACACTTGGAACTCAAATGAAGGCAACTGGTGAAGTTATGGCTATGGATAGAACTTTCGAGTCAGCACTTCTAAAGTCAATATCATGCCTAGATGTAAAATTTACTGGACTTAGAAACCCAGCAATAATAAAGCTTAATAAAGAAGAAGTAATTGAAAAGATTAAGCTTTGTGATGATGAAAGAATATTTGCAATAGCACAAGGATTAAGACTTGGCGTAAGCATAGATGAAATATTCCAAATAACTAAGATAGATAAATGGTTCATAAACGGAATCAAGAATATAGTAGAACTTGAAAATAAGCTAATCGAAGGAAAGAAAGATAAGGACATTATTGCTGAAGCTGAAAGAATGGGATTCTCAGATGATGAAATAGTGGCTCTAACAGGAAGTAGCAAGGAAGAATTAAAGGCAATTCGTGATGAACATGGAATTTACCCAGTATACAAAATGGTTGATACATGTGCAAATGAATTTGAAGCTAAAACTCCATACTACTACTCATGTTATGAAAAAGAAGACGAAAATGTTATAACTGATAAGAAGAAGATAATAGTTATAGGATCAGGTCCTATTAAGATAGGTCAAGGGGTAGAATTTGACTACTGCTGTGTACATGGAGTATGGGCTATTAAGGATGCAGGATATGAATCAATCATCATTAACAACAATCCAGAAACAGTAAGTACAGACTTTGACACAGCTGATAAGCTATACTTCGAAACACTATTTATAGATGAAGTCCTTAACATCGTTAGAAAAGAAAAGCCAGAAGGTGTTATTGTACAGTTCGGAGGACAAACATCAATTAACCTAGCTTCTAAGCTTGAAGATGCAGGAGTTAAGATACTTGGAACTTCAGTTGATTCAATAGATATGGCTGAGGATAGAGATAGATTTAGAAACTTCTTAGAGGAAATTAATATAGCAGTTCCAAATGGAATAGCAGTAGATAATGCTGATAAGGTAGCAGAAATCGCTGAAAAAATTGGATATCCAGTAGTTGTTAGACCTTCATACGTAATAGGTGGGCGTGCAATGAGAGTTATTCACTCAGGTGAAGAACTTGATGGATACTTAAGTGAAATTGCAAATATCCTAACAGAGCATGAATTAATAGTAGATAAGTATATTCAAGGAACAGAAATCGAAGTAGATGCTATATGTGATGGAGAAAATATACTAATACCTGGTATAATGGAGCACATTGAAAGAACAGGTATACACTCTGGTGATAGTATTACAGTTTATCCACCAATAACTCTATCAGATGAAGTTGTTAAAAAGCTTGTTGAAAGTACTGAAAAGATTGCAAAGGGACTAAATGTAATAGGTCTTGTAAATATTCAGTATGTGTTTGATGGTAAGGATATATATGTAATAGAAGTTAATCCAAGAGCATCAAGAACAGTTCCAATACTAAGTAAGGTAACAGGAGTTCCAATGGTTAAGCTTGCACTAAACGCAATGCTTGGAAAGAAGTTAACTGAATCAGAGTATGGTACAGGAACTCTTCCACATAAGAATTTCTATGCAGTTAAGGTTCCGGTATTCTCAACAGAAAAGTTATCAGATGTTGATACATTCCTAGGACCAGAAATGAAGTCAACAGGAGAAGTGCTAGGACTTGATACAGATCTTGATATGGCACTACTTAAGGGCTTCATAGGATCAGGAATCAAGATACCTAAGGAAGGAACTGTATACGTATCACTAAGAAACGTAGATAAAACTGAAGGTATAGATGTAATTAAATCATATGTAAATAAAGGCTTCAAGGTTATTTCATCTGAAGGAACAGGAAGCGTACTAAAGGAAAATGGAATTGACTGTCAAGTAGTAGACTTTGATGGATTTATGAAGAGTATATCAAATGAAGAAATAGATATTATCATAAACACTCCAACGCAAGGTAACAACAATGCGAAGGAAGGATTTAAGATAAGAAGAAAGGCTGCTGAATTTAAGGTGCCAGTATTTACTTCTATAGATACTGCAAAGGCATTTATTAAGGCAATCGAAGCTTCAAATAATGAAATAACATACAACACAATGAAAGACTACTTAAGTCTATAATTAAAGGTAACTATTACTTTATATAACAATATTCAAAGGCCCCTGTAGCAAGAAATGCTACAGGGGCCACCCTATTATATGAAAAAACATTTTTAATGGCTATTATATAAAAATTTATAATGAAAGATTAGGGTGAATAGGGTAAAATGTTATTTGAATATAAATATTTAGGAGGAATTAAAATGAAGATTCTACTATGTATTGACGATATAAAAAATTCATCTAATAAAAGTATTACAGAAAAAATTGCAAGATATATAGTAAAAAATATTATGTATAATAAGTATGGAACATCTGAGGAAATAACAAGACATAAGCTTTTTGTTAATAAGTCCATTACATACGATTCATCTAATACTTCAACATGTATAAAGGCAGATGTTATAGAAGATAACTACATGGATGTTATAAAGGATGCAGAGGACATAATAAAGGAAAATGCATCAGAGTATTCAAATCCTGGTATATGCGTAATTATGGAGGATAAGTTAATAAATAAGGATGAAATAATAGAATATGGACTAAAGGTTAAAAGTCAAGTAGTAACAAAGACAGAACTATTTTCACTAGCCCTAAGAAGTGGTATATATCTTAAAGAACGTGGTGGAACAGGCATTGGGATTATAGGTGCATTTGCAGGTGCAGCCCTTAGGTTAAGTGGAAATGATGGAGAAGTCGTAGAAGAAGAAAGCTAAGATGTATTTTTTAATACATCTTAGCTTTTTATTGTTTATCTATTTTTAATTAATTTTTCTACAAGGTTATTGGCTTCACTTGCAACTTTTTCTTCATCAATAGTAACTAATTTACCTTCTTTCACAACTATTTTTCCAGCAACAACTGTGTAATCAACAGGACCCTTTATTCCAACAGTTCCAAGTAGTGATTTAGGGTCGAATTGAGTTCCAACAAGTTCAAGTCTATTAATGTTTATCATAAAAAGGTCCGCAGCCTTGCCTACAGAAAGTTCACCAATATCATTTCTACCAAGAATTCTAGCGCTTCCTTTAGTAGCTATCTTTAAAATATCATATCCAGTAGGTGCTTGATTACTAGCATTTAGTCTATGAAGTAAATATGCAACTCTTAATTCTTCAAGAAGATTAGAACCATCATTACTAGCACTTCCATCAACAGCTAGTCCAACAGGTACGTCATATTCTAACATTTCAGGTATTCTAGCTATACCAGAGGAAAGTTTCATGTTAGAAATAGGGCAGTGGGCAACACCAGTTTTAGTTTTAGCAAGTATTTTTAATTCTTCATCATTAAAGTGAATTCCATGGGCATACCATACATCTTTACCTATCCAGCCAAGACTTTCCATATATTCAAGTGGTCTCATTTTGAATTTTTCTAAAGTAAAGTTTTCTTCATCTAGAGTTTCTGCAAGGTGAGTGTGAAGTCTAACTCCTAATTTTCTTGCAAGTATTGCAGATTCTTTCATTAAATCCCCTGTAACACTAAAAGGAGAGCAAGGTGCAAGTGCAATTTGTCTCATTGAAAATTCGCTATTATCATGGTATTTCTTAACAAGTCTTTCAGAGTCATAAAGAATTTTATCAATTGTTTGGACAACAGAATCAGGTGGAAGTCCCCCATCCTTTTTACTAAGGTCCATACTACCTCTAGAGGCATGCATTCTGATTCCAAGATCAGTGGCAGCTGAAAACTGTACATCGATAAATTGATCACTTTCATTTTTAGGGAATACATAGTGATGATCGAAGCATGTAGTACATCCACTTTTAGCTAGTTCTCCCATACCTACTAATGAGCTATATCTTATAATATCTGGATTTATGCCCTTCCATATTTCATATAAAGTTATAAGCCAATCAAATAACTCCATATTTTGAACCTCTGGTAAGTTTCTAGTGAAGGTTTGATATAAATGGTGATGTGTATTAATTAGACCAGGATATACAATCATATCTTGTCCATTAATTACTTCGTCAGCTTCAAATGTATCAGTACCAATATACTTTATAACTCCATCTTCAGCGTAAAGGTTAACATTTTTTAAAACAGCGTCCTTTGAATCGCAAGTCACTAAGTTTTGGATATTTTTTATAAGCAGCTTTTTCATTTTAAATCCCCCTTATTATTAAGTTTACTTAAATAGTAGTTTCATTTTCTACTACATTTTTATTTTTAGAAATCATATCCTTAAAGGTATAATGATTTGTAATATCAAAGTCGTATTTTAAAACCTTTGCAGCAAAGTTAATAACATAGCCAAGGGTAATTGTAACAACTACCGTTCCAATTCCAAATGGACTTCCAAAGTTCCCGTTTAAAAGAATACCACCAACTAAAGCAAAAAGTTCTATACCAGCTCTAATATAGGTTACAGATACTTTCATAGAACCGATTAGGTATTCCATTAAGGCATCTCTTGTACCAACACCTATCATCGCCTTAAGTGATAACACTATTCCAAAGGCGAAGATAACTATACTAACTATTAACATTACTGATTGCATTAAAATAGTTTCTGGTGTTTTTATTCCGAACTTAAATGATAAGTCAATAAAGTAACCAATGAAGATAGCATTTAAAATAGTGCCAACTCCGGGAATTACCCCTTTATACCAAGTAAATGCTAAAAGAATTAAGGCAATAATTTGAGATGCTTGGCCTAGTGTTATTGGCAAGTATTTTGTCATACCGATTTGAAATACATCCCATGGACTTGCGCCAAGTCCACATTGAACAGTTAAAACTATTCCAAAGCCACATAAAAATAGACCAAAAATGTTCAAAGCTATTTTGTACAACCATTGAACAGTAGTAAGTTTTGTTTTTTTCATTTAAAAGCCCCCCTTAAGATACGTTTTCCAATAGAGAATGTCCATTTTTGCTAATACGTCTTAAGTTTATATGATATTAGGCTTTATAGTTTACATTTCTACAAAGAGTGAATCTTATAAATTTACCACTATAATACTCAGTAATATACATAATAGGAAGGCCATCAGAAGTATACTCTAAAACTTCATAGCTTTGTATTGGGGTTTTTTCTGGAATATTGAATATTTCAGAAATTTCCTTATCAGCACTGTAGGGATAAATATGAACTACGTCGTGTGTTATGGTACATTCACATAAGCTTTCTACAACCGGAAAAATACTAGGCTTAAAATCTTCAATAGTAAAATTAGTGGATTTTAAATGTTTTTCAGGTATTCTATCTATATAGATTGCTTCAGCTTCATTGTTACCAAGAAGGATTTTCTTAATTTCTAATATACTATCTCCCTCCTCAAGTTCTAACTTAAGGATTTCACTAGTAGTAGCTAGTCTTGATTCTATGGAAACTACTTTAAATTCAACTTCAAGACCGTTTTCCCTAAGACATCCTTCAATATCACTTCCTAGGTCAATTCGATTTTCAAGCTTTTTAATAAAAGAATTTATTAGGGTACCTTTTCCCTGAATTCTTGAGACTATTCCTTCTCTTTCTAACACTGTTACAGCTTCTCTTACAGTCAATCTACTAACCCCTAAGGATTGTGACAAATAATCCTCAGAAGGAAGAAGTAGATTGTCAGTAGTTTTTATATATTCCCTAAGACTTTCTAGGCCCTTTTGTACAGCAGAAATTTTATTTATTCTTTTTATCTTCTTATTATCCATTTTTATCTCCTTATTTAAAGTATAATTCATACTTAATTATACTAAATTTATCTTCTATGAAAACAAATTATCTGATAATAGATGATAAGAAAATATATTTGTAAAGTCATCTGATGACCTTATCATATAAACTTAGGATTATTATATGCTATGAATACAAAAAAACAACACAAATATCTTCGTAAAAAATAAATTTTATAAAGATATTTGTGTATGTAAGGTTTTTATAATCTTAGAATTTTAAGATTTTAGATTATTCACATATATAAATACATATATATAAGTATTTATATTGATTTATATATGCATTATTATTCATACATATATTATTAAATAAAAAGTAATTATTAAAAATAATCATAGAATATATACATAAAACCTGCATAAAGATTTTAATATAATGTAAATGTTGAAAAATATTAGAGAATTATGAATTTATATTTAAGTTGACTATGACTACTATAGCTTGATAAATCTAATATACAGCATTATATAGAAAAAATTATACTAATAATTTTACAAAAAGTGTTGAATAAATATAAATAGAGTTGTATAATTAGCTTATAGAGTTTGAAACGTTAGAAATTCATAGAGTTGTTTATATATATGATTAGGGAGGAAAAGATTATGAAAGATAAAGTTGTTTTAGCATATTCAGGAGGATTAGATACATCAATAGTTATTCCATGGCTTAAGGAAAACTACAATGCAGAAATTATTGCAGTGTGTGTAGATGTTGGCCAAGGAGATAACATGGCGGAAGTTGAAAAGAAGGCAATAGCATCTGGTGCTGCAAAGGCTTACTGTGAAAATGTACAAGAAGAGTTCGTTACAGAATACCTTTACTATGCTATAAAGTCAGGAGCATTATACGAAGGTAAGTATGCTATGGGAACAGCATATGCAAGACCACTAATAGCTAAGAAGCTAGTTGAAATCGCTCATAAAGAAGGAGCTAAATTCATTTGTCACGGATGTACAGGAAAGGGAAATGACCAAGTACGTTTTGAAGTTGGTATCGCATCAATCGACCCAACTATAAAGATAATAGCTCCATGGAGAATATGGGATATTAAATCAAGAGAAGACGCAATTGATTATGCTAACGCAAAAGGGATAGAAGTTGCAGTAACTAAGGAAAAGATTTACTCAAGAGATAAGAACCTATGGCATCTAAGCCACGAAGGTGGAGATCTTGAAGATCTTAGAAATGAGCACAAGACAGAAATGTACCAAATGACTGTACCACCAGAAATGGCTAAGGATGAAGTATCTTACATTACTATAGAATTCGAAAAGGGAATTCCAGTAAAGCTTAATGATGTAGCATACTCACCAGTTGAACTTGTTAAGGAACTTAACAAAATCGGTGGAGAAAATGGAATTGGTATAGTTGATATAGTTGAAAATAGACTAGTTGGAATGAAGTCAAGAGGTGTATATGAAACTCCAGCTGGGACAATACTATTAACAGCACATGATGAACTTGAAAGAGTTACAATAGATAGACAAACATTTGGATTTAAGCAACAAGTTTCAATGAAGTATGCTGAACTTGTTTACAATGGTCAATGGTTTACACCACTTAAGGAAGCTCTTGATGCATTTATAGATAAGACTCAAGAAGAAGTTTCAGGAAAGGTTAGACTAAAGGTTTACAAGGGTAACCTACTTGTTGCAGGAATTGACTCACCAAATGCACTATACGATGAAGAAATATCATCATTTGGAGCAAGCGAACTATATGACCATAAGGATGCTGAAGGATTTATAAACCTATTTGGTCTGCCTGTTAAGACTAAGGCTCTAATGAAACTTAAGAACCAAAAATAATTGATACAAAAGGATGTGGATTTTAAATGAAGCTCTGGGGCGGAAGATTTGAAAAGAAAGAAAACAAAATAATGGAGGACTTTAATAGCTCTATTAGATTTGATAAAAGACTTTATAAGGAAGATGTTAAGGGAAGCTCAGCCCATGTTAACATGCTATCTGCGTCAGGTATTTTAAATGAAGTGGAAAAGGATGATATCTTAAAGGGACTTTCTTCAATACTAGGTGATATTGAAAGTGGAGAACTTGTTATAGATGATTCATATGAGGATATTCACACATTTATAGAAGCAAACCTTATAAAGAGAATAGGGGATACTGGTAAGAAACTTCACACTGGAAGAAGTAGAAATGACCAAGTTGCAGTAGATCTTAAGATGTTTGCAAGAAACGCTGCGGGAGAAGTAGCAGCTCTTGTAGAAAGTCTTCAAGAAGTACTAAAAACTAAAGGTGAAGATAATAACTATCTAATGCCAGGATATACTCATCTTCAAAGAGCCCAAGTTGTAACTTTTAAATTCCACATGATGGCATATTATAATATGCTTCAAAGAGATAAGAAGCGTCTTTTAAATGCTATTGATATATTAAATGAAAGTCCACTAGGCTGTGGTGCACTTGCTGGAACAACTTATGATATACAAAGAGAACTTACAGCTAAGGAACTTGGATTTAAAAAGCCTGTAGATAATTTTATGGATGGAGTATCAGATAGAGACTTTGTACTTGAACTTTTAAGTGCTTTCTCAATTATAATGATGCACCTAAGTAGATTATCAGAGGAGCTTATACTATGGAGTAGTCAAGAATTTAAATTCGTTACAATGGACGATGAATTCTCAACAGGAAGTAGTATAATGCCACAAAAGAAAAACCCAGATGCAGCGGAACTAGTTAGAGGAAAGACAGGAAGAGTATATGGGGCTTTAATGTCAATGCTAACTACTATGAAGGGGATTCCTCTTGCATACAATAAGGATATGCAAGAAGATAAGGAACAGTTTTTCGATGCACTTGATACTGTTTCAGCTTCATTAGAAATAATGTGCGGAGTTATTTCTACTATGAAGGTTAACAAAGATAATATGAGAAAGGCTGTAAAGGCTGGATTCCTTAATGCAACAGAGGTAGCAGATTATCTTGTTAATAAGGGAATGCCATTTAGAGATGCTCATAAAGTATCAGGTCAAATAGTTCTTCACTGTGAGAAGAAGGACTGTGCTATTGAAGATATTACTCTAGAAGAGTTTAAGATATATAGCAGTTTATTTGAAGAGGATATATTCGAATTTATTGACTATGATAATATCCTTAAAAAGGGAATAAAGAAAGAAATATTATAATATAAAAAGTTAGGATAATGGATTAATACTAAAGAATGAACGGAAAACTACGTATTAATCCTAATTCCTAACTTTTCTTTTTATAATAAATCATAAATTAACAAAAAAAGCTATCCAATTTAATGGATAGCTTTTATTTTTATAAGATTAGAACCAAATCTTAATTTCTCTTTCAGCACTTTCTACGCTATCTGAAGCATGAACAGAGTTTTCTGACTTTGAAACAGCGTATAGGTTTCTAACTGTTCCTTCAGCAGCTTCCTTAGGATCTGTTGAACCATTTATAGCACGAACCTTAGCAATAGCATCTTCTCCTTCAAGAATAAGTGCTACGATTGGGCTTCTCGTAATATAAGCAAGAATTTCTGGGAAGAATGGCTTTTCAACGTGTTCTGCATAGTGAGTCTTAGCTAATTCTTCTGTAGCATTAAGCATCTTAAGTTCAGTTATTTTAAGTCCATTTTCTTCATATAGTGCAAGAATTTTTCCTACAAAATTTCTTTCAACTGCATCTGGTTTAATAAGTACTAGTGTTTTTTCCATGGTATCAATCCACTCCTTTTGATTTTTATGTCAGACCAAGAAATATACTAACATAATACGTAATGAAATACAATATATTTATTAATTTAGATAATCTATTTTAAAATATCATTTTAATGGTTATAATTTATAATGTTATCTTTAGTGTAATCTAAAATGTGTCGTTTTGTGTTATAATGTATTATGATAAATTAACATATAAGAAGGGTGGTTTTATGGAGCAATTTTCACTAATTCTTAGATTTGTTGTACTGGGTCTTATATATATAGTTTTGTTTAAAATAATAAAAGTTATGTATATAGACGTAAAAGGAACAAAGCCTAAAAGAAAAAAGAAACCAAAATTAAATTACGCACTTGAGGTAGAAGACTCACCTGAGAATATAGGAATTAATAAGGGGAGTGTTTTCCCAATTCATTCAGCCATTACAATAGGACGAAAGGATACTAATACTATTTCTATAGATGACCCATTTGTGTCTGGCTATCATGCTAAGATAATATTAAAGGATGGAAAAGTATATCTTAAGGATTTAGAAAGTACCAATGGTACTAGAAGAAATGGTGATCCTGTAAAGGGATTTCAAGAAGTATATATTGGGGATTTTATAGAGATAGGTAGAGTTATCTTTAAAGTTATCGGATAAGAGGTAGAGGTATGATAAAAAGCGAAAAATCCGTTATGGCAAGTATTGTATTAGTAACAATGTTGATGTTTTTCATACTTTCCATATCTAAGGGAGAGTTTGATTTTAAAGCTATAATTGTAGGAGCACTATCCTCAATACTAATGTTAGTTGCTCATTTTATAGTTAAGAAGTTTTATCCTAAGGGAGATAAATTTCTTCTAATTGTTCCTGCATTTTTAACTCAATTTGGCCTTGTTATGCTATATAGGTTAAATCCATCCATTGCTATGAAGCAGTTATCATGGATTGTGGCAGGTATGGCAATATACATAATTATTTTGATATTTATGCCTGATATTAAAAGGTTTGAGAAATTTGATAGATGGTTTATTATAGGAGCGGTAATTTTTCTTGTGCTTCCTCTTTTGATTGGTAAAGAGAAAATGGGAGCGAGAAACTGGGTTTCCATTGGTGGGTTTGGTTTTCAACCATCGGAAATTGCAAAACTCTTTATAATAATGTATCTTGCAAATATATATAAAATAAAAGATAAAAAAGATATATTAAAATTTGCAATACCTATATTTATAGGCCTTGGGATTCTTGTAGTTGAAAAGGACCTTGGAGGTGTACTTATAATATTCGGTATTTTTACAACAGTTTTATATATAGGAACTTCTAATCTAAAGTACATATGGGGAGCTATAGGCTTCTTTTCAATTGGAGGAACTTTAAGCTACTTTATATTTAACCACGTTAAAAGAAGAGTAGATATATGGATTGATCCATGGAAGGATAAATATGGTGCAGGTCATCAAATAGTTCAGTCTATGTTTGCAATAGGAACGGGAGGACTATTCGGTACAGGTCTTGGACTTGGAAATCCTGAGTTTGTAGCAGTAGTTGAGTCTGACTTTATTTTTGCTGCTATATGTGAGGAAATGGGTATGATAGGTGCACTAGCAATAATACTTTTATACCTAATTTTAGTTTATAGAGGACTTAGAGTAGCACTTTATGCAAGGGATGGTTATGCAAGACTTGTAGCAGTTGGTATTACAAGTATGGTGGCTTTTCAGGTGTTCGTAATAATTGGAGGAGTAACTAAGATGATACCTTTAACAGGAATTACACTGCCTCTAATTAGTTATGGAGGTACCTCAATGCTTATTACATTTGTTGCACTTGGAGTACTTCAAAAGATTTCTCAAATGGGAAGGGATATAGACGATGAAGAATCAAGATAATATGAATCTTACTAAGAATATAAAATCCCTAGTTTTCTTTTTTACTTTATGTTTTTTTAGTATTATTGTTTATCTTACCTATTTTAATCTATATGTAGGAGACAAAATACTAGATGATCCAAGTAATAAAAGAATAAGGGCAGAAGAAAATAAGGTTCTAAGAGGGTCCATACTAGATAAAAACGGTAATGTCATTGCCCACAGTGAAAGGACAAGTAATGGTTCGCAAAAAAGAATATATGATCAAGGAGAATTATTTTCACATATAGTTGGATATAACAGTTATGTATATGGAAAATCTGGTATAGAAAATACCTTTAATGATAATCTACAGGGAAAGTCCTCAGGACATGATATATTTGGTAGTATATTCAGAAGTCTTAAAGAAAGTATTAAAAAGGATGATAAAAAAGGAAATGATGTTGTTTTAACACTTGATGATTCCTTGCAAAAAACATCTCTTAGTGCTCTAGGGGATGATAAGGGGGCTATAGTTACTATGAACCCTAAAACAGGAGAAATTCTATCAATGGTGTCAGCACCTATCTTTGACCCTCAAAATATTGATAAGAAGTTCAAAACCTATAATAAGGATGAAAAAGATACACCTCTTATTAATAGAGCATCACAGGGGTATTATCCACCTGGTTCTGTTTTTAAGATAGTAACTGCGGCTGCTGCATATGAACATATACCCAATATCGCAAACTCCTCAATTGATTGTGATGGTAGACTAACTATCGGTAATTATACATTAAAGGATTATCATGGTACAGCACATGGTGCAATTTCTATGGCTGAGGCTATAAAAAAATCCTGTAACTACTTCTTCGGGACCCTTGGAATGAAGCTTGGATTTGATAACCTGATTTCAACAGCGGAAAAGTTTATGTTTAATAAAAGCGTATCCGAGGATATGTTAAGGTATTCGATTCCAATCAAAACAGGTAGTATAAAGGTTGATGACCCAAAAAGTAAATCATATATGGCACAGGATGCAATAGGGCAACATAATGTTGCAGCGAATCCAATGCAAATGGTTATGGTAGCATCAGCTGTAGCAAACAAGGGAAAGGTAATGACTCCTTACGTTGTAAAGGAAGTTAAAGATAGATATGGTAAAGTTGTAGATAAACCGACACCTAAGGTTCTATCTGAGGCAATGCCAGAGAATGTAGCAAGTAAACTAAGTAATTACATGGTTGGTGTTGTAGATGATGGTACAGGCACAAACGCCAAGATAAGAGGAATTGAAATCGCAGGTAAGACTGGAAGTGCAGAGGATGCTAGTAAAAATGCAACCCATGCTTGGTTTATAGGATTTGCACCTGCAAATGATCCACAAATTGCAATAGCAATTGTTGTTGAAAATGGTGGAGTTGGAGGAAAAAGAGCAGCTAGCGCTGCTAAAAAGGTATTAGAAACTTACTTTAATAAGTAGTTAAAGTTATAATTAGGCTACCTTAAACTTTAGTATAAAGCTTTAGGGTAGCCTTTTAAAACTTGATTTTATATATACATATATTTTAAAATGATATATATGATTATAGTTCG
The DNA here is from genome assembly GCF_001047375.1 of Clostridium cylindrosporum DSM 605. NCBI lineage: Bacteria > Bacillati > Bacillota > Clostridia > Eubacteriales > Clostridiaceae > Clostridium > Clostridium cylindrosporum. The sequence goes on along the minus strand of NZ_LFVU01000028.1, from coordinate 338,221 downwards.
TATTTAATTAAAGCCTATGTGAAAATGTATAATTACATACTTACCCACGAGCTGTGGATAGTTTAATGATTATTTCAGACTTTAACAAAATTCAATTTTGGAGGGGAAAGTTATGATTCTTGGTAATACTTTATCAAATATATGTAATAATGGTTTAGCTGCTATGTATAATGAGGATATATACTTTGTAAATGTTTATAGAGGTGAAGACCTATATAAAGTGTGTGGGAAGATGTATTCTCAAATTACTGATGATAAGGTTAAATATCTTAACATAATAAATGACACTATATACTATGTAACACTACTTGGAGAATTAAAGTGTGTTGATGTCAATGGAGAAAATGTAAAGAAGATATTAGATGGTCCTGTTGAAAATATTATTGTAACAGATGAGTATATATTCTATATAAACCTTCTTGATAATTATAGTATATATAGGTATGATTTAAGGAATTCTGAAATTAAAAAAATATCTTCACATATATGTGATAAAATAAATCTAGTAGATGGATATATATATTATATTAAGTGTTCTGAGGACTTAGATTGGTATGGTTCAGGTAGTATGTACCGAGTTGATACTTCTGGTGAAAATAGTGAAATGCTTTCAGATATGTTAACAAGTAATATTATTGTAGATAAAAATTATGTATACTTTACTTCAGATGAATATAATTATAAGCTTTGTAGATTAAATATTCTTAATAACAAAATAGAAGATGTTATTGAGTTAAAGGTTGGAAGTTTTAATATTTTAGGGGATTCTATTTACTATGCTAATATTTCTGATGAGGGAAAATTATATAAGAAGTTAGTTGATAGTGGTGATAATACTAAGATTAGTGATGATATTCCTGAGAATATAAATATAGTAGGAGAATACTTATACTTTGCTAATGCTGCATATGGATACCCATATAGATTATACAGAATGAAGCTTAATGGTGAAGAAAAACAAATTGTATAAAGGATAAATTGGAGGATATAATGAGACTTAGGAAAAAATGGTGGGCAAGGCCAGAACTTGAAGAAACAAAATTTGTGATAACCAATCCAAGGGATTTTAAGGGGAAATGGAACAAGGAATTTAATAATGATAAGCCAATATATTTAGAATTAGGCTGTGGAAAGGGAAGATTCATTTCTAGAAGTGCAGCTAAAGATAGAGAAGTAAACTATATTGGGGTAGATCTTAAGGATGAAGTTTTGATTTCAGCTAAAAGAACTGTTGAAACTGAATTTGAAGAGCAAGGAATATCAAAGGATGAGATGCACGTTAGATTAATTCCTATGGATATATCCTTTATAGATGAAGTCTTTGATGAAAATGAAGTAGATAGAATACATCTTAACTTTTCAACTCCTTGGCCAAAGTCAAAGCACAATAAAAGAAGACTTTCACATCCAAGATTTTTAGAAAAGTATAAGAAGTTTCTTAAAAAAGGATCAGAGATTTGGCTAAAAACAGACAATGAGGAATTTTTCAATGATTCAGTTGAGTATTTTAAGGAATGTGGATTTACATTAGAGTATGTAACATATGATCTTCACACTAGTGATTTTGAAGGAAATATAGTTACAGAATATGAAGAAAAGTTTTCAAACATGGATATGAACATAATGTTATTAATATGTAGATATTAATAATACTATTGATTTAAAACAAAGGGTTAGAGATAAGATGATATCTCTAACCCTTTTTAATTATACATGCACACCTGAATAAACTTATATAAATAGGTTTACGTTAGAGTCCTCAGCCTCACCTAAATAGTAGCCAACTCCACCTATTTTAACTCCGTCAATAAGTTCATCCTTCTTTAGTCCCATAACGTCCATTGACATTTGGCAAGCAACAATTTCCACTCCATTATTCATGGCAAGTTTAATTAGGTCTTCAAGGGAAGTTACGTTTTTATTTTTCATAACCATTCTTATCATTTTAGCACCCATACCCATCATATTCATGTTGGATAGCTTAAGTTTCTTACTTCCTCTTGGCATCATAAGGCCAAACATAGAGTCCATAAAGCCTTTTTTAACAGATACTTTCTCGTGTTTTCTAAGAATATTTAACCCCCAAAATGTAAAGAACATAGTAACTTTCTTACCCATTGAAGCAGCACCATTTGCTATTATAAATGAAGCTATGGCTTTATCGAGGTCACCACTAAATACAACCATGGTTTTGTTGTCCTTAGTAGTTAGATTAGCATTAGTGTTATCTAGTTTAGAGTTGTTATTGTTTTTTTTTATGAAAGCTGTAATTGTTCCCTTATCCTTACTTACATTAATAAGTTCAGAATCTGTATGGTGGCACCATGATTTTATATCTTCATAAAATCCAGGGTCAGTTGCAGATACCTTAAGAACCTCACCTTCATTAAGGGAATCCATAGATGATTTTACCTGTACAAGTGGACCAGGGCAACAAAGTCCACAGGCATCTAGAGATTTATCGAAGGTTATACTGTCTAAAGCTACTTCAGATTCTACTGTTTGAGTATCTGGATTTATTACTGGCTTTTTAGAATCAGTGTTATTGTTAGATTTCTTAGGAATAGAGTCTAAGCTCAAAGCACTTTTATAACCTCCAGTTATATTCCTAACCTTAAATCCATGTTGAGAAAGTATACGTGATGCAACATGGCCTCTAAGACCAACCTGACAGTATTCAATAATTTCCTTATTCTTGTCTAATTCATTAATACGATTTCTTAAATCATCTACAGGAATATTTACAGCTCCCTCAATATGACCATTATTAAATTCCATTTCTGTACGTACATCTAATAAAATAGTATTTTCTTTATCATATTCTAGATATTCCTCTGGAGTAAGTATATCTGTTTTTCCAGAAAGAACATTTTCAGCTACATAACCAGCCATATTTACAGGATCTTTAGCTGAGGAGAATGGTGGTGCATAGGAAAGTTCAAGTTCTGTAAGGTCCTGTACTGTACCACCTAGTCTCATAGTAGTCGCGATAACATCAATTCTTTTATCTACACCATCATATCCTATGGATTGAGCGCCTAAAATCTTGCCTTTGTCATTAAATATAAGCTTTAATGTTAGAGGCATAGCACCAGGATAGTATGTTGCATGTGATGCAGGATGAACATAAATAACCTTGTAAGGCACATTAAGTCTCTTTAGAGTTCTTTCATTATTTCCTGTACTTGCAGCTGTTAAACCGAAAACTTTAATTATAGAAGTTCCTTGAGTACCTTTATATGTAGTATTTAGTCCACATATATTATCAGCAGCAATTCTTCCTTGCTTATTAGCAGGTCCTGCTAATGGTATTGCTGTATTCTGTTTGTTAACAAAGTCAACAACTTCAATAGCATCTCCTACAGCATATATATTTTCAATGTTTGTTTCCATTTTATCATTAACTAGTATATGGCCTTTAGCACCAAGTTTTATGCCGCTATCCTTTATAAAGCTAGTATCAGGGGTTACACCAATTGCAAGAATCACTAAGTCAGCAGTAATTTTTTTGTTACTGTTAAGAGTCACCTCGATGCTATTGTTAGCATCATTAAAGGATTTAACTCCATCATTTAGAATTAAACTTACTCCATTGTCTTCAAGTTCCTTTTCAGCTGTAACTATAATATCTGAATCAAATGGTGAAAGAATATGCGGTGCAGCTTCAACTAAGGTAACATTTAGTCCCTTTTCCTTTAGGTTTTCAGCCATTTCAACACCTACATAACCACCACCAATAACGATAGCAGAGTTTACATCCTTTTGATCAACATATGACTTGATTCTATCTGTATCAGGTATATTTCTTAATGTGAAAATCTTATTACTATCTATACCTTCAATATTTGGCTTTATAGCCTTTGCACCAGGAGATAATACTATATAATCATAGCTTTCCTCATAAGTCCCATTATCTTTACTTTTTACTTTAACTACTTTTTTATTTGGATCAATACCTATAACTTCGCTATTAATTCTTACATCTATGTTAAATCTTTTGCTCATGCTTTCAGGTGTTTGAATTAGGAGTTTTTGTCTTTCCTTAATTGTTTCACCTATGTAGTAAGGAAGTCCACAGTTTGCAAAGGAGATATATTCATCTCTTTCGAACATTATTATTTCAGCATTTTCATCTAGTCTTCTTAGTCTTGCAGCAGTAGACGCTCCTCCTGCAATTCCCCCGACAATTAATACCTTCTTACCCATAAAAAAGTCCTCCTTGTAATTATCTAATAGTATTATTTGTATAATAGAATGAATTTATTTTTAAAGATTATTTAAGTCAAATAGAGCCTCAATTAATTTAGGAACTATTGGATTACAAACTTTATAGTTAATTTCAAGGCCATTTCTTGTTCCTTCAATAATTCCTGCAGTTCTTAATTTTTGTATATGCTGTGATAGAGTAGACTGAGGTATTTTAAGACAATCTTGCATATGACTAACATTGCAGGTTCCAACCTCTGATAACCCCATAACAATACATAGTCTTACAGGGTGTGCTAATACCTTAAGGAGTTCAGCTTTTTCATTGTATTTCATAAAATCTTTATCCATAGGTTTACCTCTCTTAAATCCATATTTGTTTATATTATTATATTTATATATTACGATATAACGTTGAGATATTCAATAGATTTAAATAAAAAATACAAATCTCTATATTTATATATTGTAATATTATGATATTATGATATTATGATTTAATCAAATTAACAAGATTAAATAATTATGGAGGGGATTTTTATGGATAAGTTTTTGAAGATATGGAAGAAGTATTCATTTACACTATTAATAGCTTTTATGTTTGTTGGTTTAGTAGATTTAAGATTTGCATTAGTGGCAGTTGTTTGTATGATTGCTCCTATAGTAGTGTCTTTATTTAAAGGTAGATTCTGGTGTGGAAATCTCTGTCCTAGAGGAAACTTTTATGATAATATCCTATATAAATTTAGCAATAAAAGAAAAACACCTAAGTTTTTAAAATCTAACTTTTTTAGAATTCTAGTAATGATTGTAATGTTTACAGTATTTACTCTAGGAGTTATTAGAAATTGGGGAGACCTATATGGAATCGGAATGGTTTTTTATAGAATAATTTTTATAACTACTGTAATAGCAATAGTTTTATCCTTTTTCTATAACCACAGGGTATGGTGTAATTTTTGCCCAATGGGAAGTATAGCATCCTTTGTATCAAGATTTAGAAAAAGTGATAAGGTACTTCATGTATCATCAAGTTGTGTATCATGTAAAGTATGTGAGAAGAAATGCTCACTTGGAATAGTTCCATATGAATATAAGGGAGATCTTCTAAGTCATCCTGATTGTATACAATGTGGGAAATGCGCTAGTGTATGTCCAACTAAGGCGATAAAATATTAACTTCTCTAGTAAGAGTGAGGTTATGCAAGTAGCGATGTATCTACCGAAAACGATGAGATCTTCAAGAAGACATTCTTATCTACAAAAATACCCCTAGACTAAGCAAAGCGCAAACTCGCTTTCAGCTCAAACAGGCTGCTTTGCTAAGCCTAGGGGTATTTTTATAGATAAGAAGCTCTCTTCGACGTCTCGTCGTTTTAGCTATTAATACCACTGCTTGAATCACACAAACCTCACATAAAAAAATTAGAACTATTGTTCACCTTTTTAAAGCTTTTTATGGTAAACTATTCGTATTAATATATAGTTTATTTAAGCAATGATAAATAAGCCTTGCAAAGGAGAAATACAAATGACAGGTAAAACCCACATTGGTGTAGGACTTTTAACAGCTGTGGTTATAATGGATAAGCAGGGGATAGGTATAACTCCATTATCGATACTTATATGTATATTTGCATCTATACTTCCGGATGCTGACCATCCTAAGGGAGTTTTTAATAAATACTTGCTTCCAGTTAGGAATAAGACGGTTAAGTTAGCTATTTACCTTGGTCTTGGAGCTACTATTATCGGGATGAATTATCTTTATTTTTCAAAACCATATTTATATGGTTTAGGAACTGTACTTATAATGATAGGGGTATCTTCCCATAGGGAGGGTATAACCCATTCCCTTATTGGATTTATAGCTATTGTTTATATTGTTGGATATGGAAGTCAAGGTATTGATGCTCTAGAGAGGAAAAGGATTATAGTTTCTCTGATAGCGGGATATGGAAGCCATCTTTTAGGGGATATGTTTACAAATAGAGGTGTTCCACTTTTTTATCCATTTAACAAGAAGAAATTTAAAATGCCTGCAACATTTAAGGTAGGTTCTGGGGTTGGAAACCTTATAGAAGGTATAATAATTGCCCTAGGGATTATATATCTAACTTTTAAAATACCTATGATGGTAATAAATATGAACTAGTTAATTTTGAGGTGAGTTATGTTTGATTTAGAAGAAGCGTTAAAGGGACTTCCCTCTAGTCCAGGGGTATATATTATGAAGGACGAAGAAGGGGAAATTATTTATATAGGTAAAGCAGTGTCTTTAAAGAACAGAGTGAGACAATACTTTAGATCTAATAAGAATCACCCACCTAAGGTTGTTGCAATGGTGAGAAATATTGCAGAGTTTGAATATATACTAACCGATTCAGAGCTTGAGGCTCTTATACTTGAGTGTAATTTAATAAAGAAACACAAGCCTAAATACAACATACTACTAAAGGATGATAAGCATTATCCATATATAAAGGTAACTACAAAGGAAGAATATCCAAAAGTTTTAATGACTAGAAGGTATCAAAAAGATGGTTCTAAGTACTTTGGACCATACACAGATGTATCTGCAGTCAAGGAAACTCTTTTAATAATAGAAAAGCATTTCAAACTTAGAAACTGTAAAAGAGCAGTTGCATTTGGACAAGTGCAAGGAAGACCTTGCCTTAACTTTCATATAGATAGATGCATAGCGCCTTGCACAGGAAAAGTTACTAGAGAAGAATATATGAAGATGATAGAGGAAGTTTTATATTTCCTATCTGGAAAGGATAATATATTATTAAATTCCCTAGAGGAAGAAATGAAAAGAGCATCATCTATTCTTGATTTTGAAAAGGCAATGGAGATAAGAGATGAGATTATGTCTATTAAGAAAATAAGAGAGAAGCAAAAGATAATCTCATCAGCTCTTGAGGATGAAGATGTTATAGCATTTTCTAGAAGGGATAATAATGCCTGTATTGAGGTGTTTTTCGTTAGGGGAGGTAAACTTTTAGGGAGAGAAAACTTTTACTTTGAGGATATAGAGGAGGAAAGCACATTATTATATAGCTTTATTACACAGTTCTATTCTAATAGAGAATATATCCCTCGTGAAATTTTACTTCAAGATGAGATATCAGAGGTTAATATTATAGAATCTTTTTTAAGTAGTAAAAAGGGGAATAAGGTTAAAATTAAAATTCCTAAAAGAGGAGATAAAAGTGAAATATTAGAGATGGCAAGAAAAAATGCTGAGGCATATCTTGACCAAGTAAAATACAGGATAATAAAGGAAAAACAAAGCACAATAGGCGCAATTGAAGAGATTCAAGCTATATTGTCACTTGAGAACCTTCCAAGAAGAATTGAGTCCTATGACATATCAAATATACAGGGGACGGATCCAGTAGGTTCTATGGTAGTATTCGAAGATGGTAAGCCATCTTCAAAGGACTATAGAAGATTCAAAATAAAAACTGTTGTAGGTCCTGATGACTATGGAAGTATTAGAGAAATTTTAACAAGAAGGTTTGAAAGAGGATTAAGTGAGATAAGAAGCGGAGAAAAAGGTGGAAGGTTTAGTAGATTTCCAGATTTAATCCTTATGGATGGTGGAACAGGACAAGTAAACATAGCACTTGATGTTTTGAAAAAACTTGGAATTAATATTCCTGTTTCAGGAATGGTTAAGGATTCAAGACACAGAACTAGGGGACTTATATATGATGGATGCGAAATAGATATACTAAAGGATTCAAATGCATTTAAGCTTATAACTAGAATCCAAGATGAAGTCCATAGAGTAGCAATAACATATCATAGAAGTTTAAGAAGTAAATCCTTAACTACATCAGAACTTGATAATATAAAGGGAATCGGAGATAAAAGAAAAAAAGCACTTCTAGCTCACTTTGGAAGTATTGAAAATATAAAGAAGGCGAGTTTAGAAGAGATATTATCTGTAAATGGTATGAATAGACCAGCAGCTGAAGTTGTAGTTAATTATTTTTCAAATTAAATTTTAATCTTTCTGTTCTTTATTATATAAATAAGTTTTGGTATAATTGTTTGTATGATTTTAAACAAGGCTAAAATTTTAGATATATAGAAAAGATAGTGTCAAAATATATATTAATTGCATTTTATAGTATATGATTACAATTTTCTATGTGTTACGTAAGTAATAGTAGGGAGAGGGATTTATGAACATTAATGAATTTAAAGTTGAACTAGAAAAGCGTTTAAATAAAGATATTGTTAAGTATGAAGAACCATTAAAGCATCATACATCATTTAAACTTGGGGGACCTTGCAGCGCGCTAATCTCACCAACAACTAAGGATGAGGTAGTAGTTTTAATAAAGCTGTGTAGAGAGTTTAAAGTTCCATTTTTCATTCTTGGAAATGGATCAAATTTAATAGTTAAAGATGGTGGATTTAAGGGAATTATAATTCAATTAACTTCTCTTAAGAACATATCACTTGACAATAAGAAGATAACAGTAGAGTCTGGGGCTACACTTGCCATGACGGCGAATTTTGCCCTAAAGAATTGCCTTAAGGGAATGGAGTTTGCATCTGGAATTCCAGGAACAGTAGGTGGTGCGATCACTATGAACGCAGGAGCATATGGTGGAGAAATCAAAGACATAATTGAAAGTGCTAAGGTAGTAACACTTGATGGGGATATTATTGAACTTACTAAGGATGAATTAGATCTTTCATATAGATCAAGTGTTATACAAAGAAATAATTACATTGTGCTAGAAGCTACATTTTCACTTGAAGATGGTGAAAAAGAAGAGATAAAAGCTTTAATGGATGATTTTAATGGTAGAAGAAGAGACAAGCAGCCACTTAATTATCCTAGTGCAGGAAGTACATTTAAAAGACCACCTGGACATTTTGCAGGCAAACTTATAGAAGATGCTGGTCTTAAGGGGTTTGGTATAGGTGGAGCAAAGGTTTCTGAGAAGCATGCAGGATTTGTTATTAATTATGACAATGCTTCTGCAAATGATGTTATTGCACTTATAAGTAAGGTTCAGGAAAAGATCAATGAAGAATATGGAATATTACTTGAAACAGAGGTAAAGATAATAGGAGAAGATTAACAACTAAAGATATAGGGTTTATCCTTATATCTTTTTAATTTTATTAAACTGAAAACTTTAGTCCATTATGATAATATAGTATAGGTACAATACTGTATATATGGAGGAAGACGAATGAGGATATTTGGAGATTATCATACCCATACTATATATAGCCATGGAAAGGGAACTATAGAAGATAATGTTAAAGTGGCTATATCTAAGGGGTTAAGAGAAATTGTAATTTCAGATCATGGACCAGGACATTTTCTCTTTGGGGTTAAGTCATCTAATCTTCCTATTATGAGAAAGGAAATAGATAGACTTCAAAAGAAATACAAAGATATTAATATAATGCTTGGAGTTGAGGCTAATATTATTAGTCTTGATGGAGATATAGACGTAAGTAATGAGGATTTAAAACTTCTCGATAAACTCCTAGTAGGATTCCACTACGGAGCCTTTGGGAAAACAATATTAGATAACCATGCACTTTTTATAAGACCTAGAATAGGCAAGTTGCTAAAAGGACTAAAAAATTCCAACATTATTAATGTAACAAGAGCTGTAGTAAATTCTATTGAAAGATATAAGATAGATATTTTAACTCATCCAGGGGATAAAACTCCAGTATGCATTTCTCCTATTGCAAATGCAGCAAAAAAATATGGAACATTTTTAGAGATAAATGCAGGACATGGGCATTTAACTGTAGATGATGCTAAAATTGCTTTAAATGAAGGGGCTAACTTCATTATTAATAGTGACGCACATAAACCTTCAGATGTAGGCAATGTAGACAGAGCTATTAATATAGCTATTGAAGCGGGTATACCAATAGATAGAATCGTTAATGTAGAAGAATAAACTTAAGGAGAAGATAGTATGAGATTTGTAATAGTTACAGGACTATCAGGAGCGGGAAAAACCCAAGCTATAAGGTGCTTAGAAGACCTTAACTATTTTTGTATAGAAAATATACCACCATCACTTATACCAAAGTTCGCAGAACTTTCATATAAGGTTAATGATAGCGTGGAAAAAATAGCTATAGTTATTGATGTTAGAGGTGGAAAATTCTTTGATGAGCTATTTAATGGACTTCAAGACTTAAATAAAATGGGATATAAGTATGAGATACTTTTCTTAGATGCATCAGACGAGACCTTAGTTAAGAGATTTAAGGAAAGTAGAAGAAGTCACCCTCTATCTAAGAAAGGTAGAATAGTTACTGGCATTCAAGAAGAAAGAGAAAGGCTTGCTGAAGTTAGAAGAAGAGCACACCATGTAATTGACACTACAAGTTTTTCAACTAAGAACTTAAAGGATAAAATAAAAAGTATATATGGTCATTATGAGAGAGAAAATGGATTTATAATTAATGTAATGTCATTCGGATTTAAATATGGAGTACCAATAGATGCAGACCTTATCTTCGATGTAAGATTTCTTCCTAACCCTTATTATATTGAGGAATTAAGAAGTCTTTCAGGAAATGATAAAAGCATTATGGATTATGTAACATCCTATGATGTAACACGTGAATTTATAAATAAGGTTACAGATATGCTTGATTTTCTAATACCATACTATATTGAAGAAGGCAAAACGCAACTTGTAATTGGCATAGGCTGTACAGGGGGAAGACACAGGTCAGTTGTAATTGCTAATGCTATAAATGATTTTTTAAAGAAAGGCCATTCTTCAGAGGTTATTCATAGGGATATAACACATGACGTATCAAGGGGTGTTAGATAATGTTGTTTTGGGATTGGTTAAAGCCTGGTATGAGAATAAAAAGATGGATTCTCATGGGTGTTGTAGGAATCACCGTTTTCGCTCTAGGCATTGCCAAGGTACTAGATAGATCACCTGTTTTTGATAGAGCATTTTTACTTTATCTTTATATTACCTTCCTTGGTATAGTTATGATGTATGTATCTGTAAGATATGGTATTACAAGTATGTTAACTCTTGTAGCTGATGCAGCATATGGAAAAAGGAAGCAAAGTATAAAGGATATTTTCTATGAACAAAGAGCTCTTCTAAGAGGGCCTAGAGTAGTTGCTATAGGTGGGGGAACAGGACTTTCTACTATGCTCAGAGGACTTAAGGAATATACATCTAATATAACCGCAATAGTAACTGTTGCAGATGACGGTGGAGGTAGTGGAATGCTAAGGCAATCCCTTGGAATGCTACCACCTGGGGATATTAGAAACTGTTTAGTTGCACTTGCTCATACAGAACCTCTTATGGAGGAACTTATGCAGTATAGGTTTAGTGAAGGAGACCTTAAGGGTCAAAACTTTGGTAACCTTTTTATAGCTGCAATGAACGGTATATCTGTTAATTTTGAAGATGCTATTAAGAAAATGAGTGATGTATTAGCAGTTAAGGGGAGAGTATATCCAGTTACACTTGAGGATGTAATGCTTCATGCAAAACTATCAGATGGTAGTATAGTTAAAGGAGAATCAAGAATTCCTGAAGAATGTATAGAAAAGAACTTGAAAATAGATAATATATTTTTAGAGCCAAGTCAGCCAAAGGCCCTTGAAGACGCACTTTTTGCAATAAGAGATGCGGATTGTATTATTATTGGGCCTGGAAGCTTATACACCAGTATACTTCCAAATCTTATTATAGATGAAATATCAAATGAAGTTAAAGAGTCTACTGCGATGAAAGTATATGTATCTAATATTATGACACAGCCAGGTGAAACCACAGGCTTTAAATTATCTCATCATATAGATGCGATTGAAAAAGCATGTGGAAAAGGGATTATAAATATTGTTGTTGCAAATGATGGTTTTGTACCAGAAAGTCATTTTGCAAAATATAAAGATGATGGTCAAGAAAAAGTAGAAATAGATAGAGAAAATATACCAAGACATATTATGGTTGTTAATGATAACCTTGTAGATCTTACTAAGGGATTCGTTAGACATAGTACAGAAAAGTTATCTAAGGTTATTATGGAACTTATTTTAAAGCATACGCTTCCTAAAAGTAGAAAAAGGCTTTTAGATTATTATTATTTAGCAGAGAGAATAAAGGAAAAGAGAAGGGAGGAGAATTAGTGTCATTTTCACAAGTAGCAAAAAATGAGCTTTGTAGGCTACCACTTCAGGAAGAGTGTTGTCAAATAGCGGAACTTTCAGGAATAATGAAAATGAGCGGGACCATACACATAGGGAGTAAAGCTGGTATTGGGTTTAAAATATCAACAGAAAACCCTGCAATAGCTAGACGTGGATTTACCCTTATCAAAAATATATTTGGTAAGCATACAGAAATAATGGTAAAGAAAAACAACTCCCTTAAAAAGAATAATGTTTATATACTTTCAATTACTCCTGAAATCGGAGCAAAGGATATATTAATTAAAACAGGGATTATTAAGGAAAGTAAGGAAGGTGCCCTAGGGTTTATTAGTAAAATCAGTCCAAGCATACTAAAGGGTCAATGCTGCAAAATGGCATATTTAAGGGGAGCATTCCTTGGAGGGGGGTCAATTAGTAATCCTGAAAAAACCTATCATATGGAGTTTGTATCAAGCTCACTTGAGCAGGCTGAGGACTTAATGAAGCTTATTAATTCATTTAGCCCAAATGCTAAGGTAATACAAAGAAAGAATAGTTTTGTTGTATACCTTAAGGAAGGAAATCAGATAATAGACATTTTAAGTGTTATAGGAGCGCATACAGCTTTACTAGAGCTTGAAAATGTTAGGATATATAAAGAAGTTAGAAATAACGTTAATAGATTAGTTAACTGTGAAACAGCAAACCTTAATAAAACTGTTGATGCAGCGGTTAGGCAAATTGAATCAATTAAGTTCATTAAAGAAAAGTGTGGACTTAGAAAATTATCACCAAGTCTACGAGAGGTGGCAGAACTTAGGATAAACTACCCAGATATTTCACTTAAGGAAATGGGAGAGATGCTAAAGCCACCTATAGGAAAGTCAGGTGTAAACCATAGACTACGTAAAATAGAAAAAATTGCAGAGGAACTAAGGGATTAAGCAGGTGCATTGAACCTGCTTTTTTTGTTATAATTAAATGTAATGCTAGCGTAAAGGGGGGAGTCGATGTCTAAGCATCAAGAAGTAATAGATTATATTAGGGGACTAAAAGAAGGAAATAGAATATCAGTTAGAAGTGTAGCTGAAGAAATTGGGGTTAGTGAAGGAACAGCTTATAAAGCTATAAAGGATGCAGAGAAGCTTGGAATAGTAACTACTATACCAAGAGTTGGAACGGTTAGGGTAGAGAGAATAGATAAAAGAAGTTTAGAAAACCTAACATGTAATGAGGTAGTAAATATTGTTATGGGAAATGTTTTAGGTGGTAAGGCAGGATTATATAAGTCTATTAATAACTTTGTAATAGGTGCCATGACAATTGACGCAATGGGCAGATACCTAGGCCCCAATGACCTTTTAATAGCGGGAAATAGGGATGAAAGTCATAAGCTTGCACTTGAAAATCAGTGTGCTGTTCTAATTACTGGGGGATTTGGTTGTTCTGATTATGTAAAAAGACTTGCAGATCGAAAGCAGCTTCCAATTATATCATGTCAGTATGATACATTTACAACAGCAACACTAATAAATAATGCTATAAGTCAAAGACAAATAAAAAGTGACATTATACTTGCTGAGGATATAATGAAGACTAACTTTTTATTTCTTGATAACACATCGAGAGTTGGAGAGCTTAAAAAAGCAAGTTCAATTACAGGTGAAAGGTATTTTTATATAATTGATGAAAAAGGAAAGCTTGTAGGTTCTGTTGTCTATGAACAGGATAAATTTAAAAGTGATGAGGATTTAGTAACTTCATACATAGATAAGAATCTAATATGTGTTAATACGAAAACTTCAGTTTCCTATGCTGGACATCTGATACTAAAGGATGACTTAGATAGACTTCCTGTTTTAGAGGGAAGGAGAATGGTAGGTATACTTTTAAAGAAGGACATAGAAAAGGCCCTAAGAAGTATAGGAACTAGGGCTACCACCAACCAAACCATAGAGGACTTATTAACTAGAAGCTTTGAAAAAGAGAAGATAGATAAGGGGATAATATATAGAGGAAAGATACTACCAGAGATGCTTAATAAACTTGGGGTTGCAAGCTGGAGCATACTTAATTTTATAATCTCTATTACGGGAATATCAGCACTTAAGGCACACAAAATCTATAATATAGTGGTTGAAGCATTTAACGTTATTTTCATAAAACCACTAGAAATGGATGTTTACATTGAGGCACAGGCAGAAATAATAGACCTTGGAAGAAATAGTGCCAAGGTTGAAATTTCTCTAACAAAGGATAATGAACTTATAGGAAAAGCATACTTAGTAACTAAGATGCTAGGAAAGTAGGTGATGCTATGAGTTTTGTACATCTTCATGTTCATAGTGAATACAGTCTACTAGATGGATCATCAAGGGTTAAAGTTCTTCCAAAAAAGGCGAAGGAACTTGGGATGAATTCACTAGCATTAACTGACCATGGAGTTATGTTTGGGATTATAGATTTTTATAAAGCGTGTAAAAAAGAAGGAATTAAGCCTGTACTTGGATGTGAGATATATGTGGCACCAAGGGAGTTAACCTTAAAAGAGGGTAAGCAGGATGCCGCGAACTATCATCTAATACTTCTTGCTAAAAATAACGAAGGATATAAGAATCTAATGAAAATAGATTCAATGGCATATGTTGATGGTTTCTACTATAAGCCAAGAATAGATTATGAGAATCTAAGAAAATACTCTAAGGATATTATAGCCCTAAGTGCTTGCCTTGGAGGAGAGGTTCAGCAGCATCTTCTGAAAGATAATTATGAAGAGGCTAAGAAAAAGGCTCTGCTATATGAAGAAATCTTCGGCAAAGGGAACTTTTATCTAGAACTTCAAGACCATGGTATGGAGGAGCAGAAAAAGGTAAATAAAATACTTATAAAGCTATCTCAGGAAACAGGAATCCCATTAGTTGCAACTAATGATGTTCACTATATAGAAAAGGATGATTCAAAGGCACATGAAATACTTGTGTGTATCCAGACAGGAAAGACTATAGATGACCCTGATAGGTTAGAATTTGAAAGTAATGAATTCTACCTAAAGTCAGAGGAGGAAATGAGAAGTTTATTTCCAGAAGCAAGTGAAGCAATCGAAAACACACAGAAGATCGCAGATATGTGCAATGTTGAATTTGACTTTAATGTAACACATTTACCTAAGTTCGATACACCTGAAGGCTTCACTTCAGATGAATATCTGAGACATTTATGTAGAGAAGGACTTCATAGACTATATGAAGATGTTACTGAGGTAGAAGAAGAAAGACTTAACTATGAATTATCAGTAATTGAACAAATGGGGTATGTTGATTATTTCTTAATTGTATGGGATTTCATAAGATTTGCAAACGAAAAAGGCATAGTAACAGGCCCTGGAAGAGGGTCAGGTGCGGGATCTATTGTTGCTTATACACTTGGTATAACGAAAATAGACCCTATCAAATATAATCTAATATTTGAGCGTGAATTAAGATGCGCTCGTTAAACTGGGTGAATTGCTGGAAAGCTAAGCTTAAAATAAGTATGCTAATCAGCAGCCAAGTCTGGGAATGGCATAAAGTTACTAGAAAGGTTCAGAGACTAGAGGGATGAGTAGCCAAACAATAACTTCCTCCACGAGTGCCCAGCTCAATAGACTAATTGTTTGTTGAGATGATATAGTCCAATCTGAGTTAGAATTAACTAACTGATGAAAATGAGGGAAACCTCCAGAACATAGGATAAAGAGCCTATGGATAATAACAAATGTTCTTAAATCCAGAAAGAATTTCCATGCCAGATATTGATTCTGACTTTTGTTATGAAAGACGTCAAGAAGTAATCGATTATGTAGTTGAGAAATATGGATCTGAAAGAGTAGCGCAAATTGTTACCTTTGGAACTATGGCAGCAAAGGCTGCTATAAGAGATGTTGGACGTGCACTAAATTATTCATACGCAGAGGTGGATAAAATAGCAAAGATGATTCCAACTGAGCTATATATGACAATAGATAAGGCGCTAAGTGCTAATAAAGAGCTTAAAGAGGAATATGAAATAAATGAAAGAGTAAGAACCTTAATAGATATATCAAAATCTCTAGAGGGACTTCCTAGACATTCATCTACCCACGCTGCAGGTGTAGTTATATCTAAAGAAGATTTAACAGATCATGTTCCAGTTGCTAAAAATGATAACACAATAGTAACTCAGTTTCCAATGGGAACTCTAGAGGAGTTAGGTCTTCTTAAGATGGACTTCCTTGGTCTTAGAACATTAACAGTTCTAAGGGATGCAGTAGATCTTATTAAGAAAAGTAAGGGAATAGACATTGATCTTGATAATATAGACTATGAAGATAAAAGCGTATATGAGATGATAAGTCAAGGGCAAACTGAAGGGATATTCCAGCTAGAATCTAGAGGTATGACAAGCTTCATGAAAGAACTAAAGCCAGACTCACTAGAAGACGTAATCGCGGGAATATCACTTTATAGACCAGGCCCTATGGATGAAATTCCAACCTATATTAAGAATAAGAATAATCCAGATAAAGTTGAATATCTAGATGAAAAACTAAAGCCTATATTAGAAGTTACCTATGGAGCAACTAAATAGTTGTCAAAAATATATTAAGTCACAATTTAATTAAGTGTATTTTTGTTAATACAAAAGCTCCCTGTATTCATAAAGAGTACAGAAGGATGAATTAAATTCATCCAAAACTCCTTTAATTGCTGGAAGTTCCTAAAGCCTAACTAACCACAACATGATCATGAAATAAAGTTGAGTGTGATGGTTACGAAAGTAGAAAAAATAGTTAGGATTGCATAGGGTTAAATCCTAAGTGCTAAAACAATGGATAATCAGCAGGGAAGCTCCGAATAGGAGAACCTTCAACGACTATCTCGAAAGAGAGTACCTAGAAGTCTAGGGAAATGGGGAGCATCCAGTATGGATGGTGATATAGTCTGTACTTATGTGAAAGCATAAGAAGTTCATGATTAAGTAGTCTGAGAACTGGTTAGGAGTAACGAACCTAATTGAACACTTTAAAAATAACATAAGTGTAAGATGTTGGAATAGATGCAATTATGTATAATTTTAAAAAAATAGTAATGGTTTACCAAGAACAGGTAATGCAAATAGTTAGAGATATAGGTGGGTATTCACTAGGGAGATCTGACCTTGTACGTCGTGCAATGTCTAAGAAAAAGCATGATGTAATGGAAGAGGAAAGAAAAAACTTTATTTATGGATTAGAAGATGAAAGTGGCAACATCATAATAGAAGGTGCTATAAGACGTGGTGTATCTGAAGATGTTGCTAATAAGCTGTTTGATTTAATGATGGATTTTGCAAGTTATGCATTCGTTTAAACTATGGCTAGAAATAAAGAGTGCCTTTATGAAGTAATTCATAAAGTAAACAGGGTGAATTGCGGGGAAGACCTTAGAGTCTTAGATACTAACTTATTTTAGTAATAAAATAAGGGCAAAGGGTAATTCTGATGGTAGTAAAAATTCTAAGAATTGGTTAATCCGCAGCCAAGCTTCCAAAATGGCATAAAAGTATGGAAGAAGGTTCAGAGACTAGAAAAATGAGAAGCCTATCAATAAATTTTTCCACGAGTGCCCTGTACCCATATCTATGGGTAATGATATAGTCCGATACTTTATAGAAATATAAAGAGTAGGGATAAAGAACCCTACATAAACTAAATGTCAATAAATCCCATGCAGCTGCCTATGCGGTAGTTGGTTATCAAACAGCATACCTTAGAAGGTACTATCCTGTGGAATATTTTAGTGCCCTACTAACAAGTGTTATGGGAAGCAACGAAAAAGTTGCCTTTTATATTGATGCTTGTAGGAAAATGGGTATAGAAGTTCTTCCACCTGATGTTAATGAAAGTTATGTTAATTTCTCAGTTTCAGGAGACAAGATAAGATTTGGACTTGCAGCGGTGAAAAATGTAGGCAAAAATGCAATAGAATCTATCATAGAAACCAGAGAGAAGATAGGTAACTTTATATCATTTACTCATTTTTGTAGAAAAGCTGACTTTACTCATATTAACAAAAGGGCAGTAGAAAGTATGATTAAGGCAGGTGCCTTTGATTCATTTAAATCATCACGCTCTACATTACTTGAGGTTTATGAAAGAGTTATTGAAGGCTCTGTAAATGATAGAAAGAATAATATAGAAGGACAAATATCACTTTTTGCTGTGCAGTCAGGTCAAAGTGAAGAGGATCTATACAGAGATGAATTTAGGGAAGCTAGAGAATTTAGCAAAAGAGACATTTTATCTATGGAGAAGGAAATGACAGGACTATATATTAGTGGACATCCAATTGATGAATGTCAAGAAGTAGTAGACTACTATGCAAGTGCTAAGGTTTCAGACATTATTCATGTAACAGGTGATGATGAAGAATTTGAAACTAAGCTAAAAGATGGAACTAGTATATCTCTTGGAGCAATCATATCAGGTGTGAACATTAAGACAACTAGAAAAAATGATATTATGGCATTTATCCAACTAGAGGACAAGTATGGTACAATTGAAGGGGTTGTATTCCCTAAGGTTTACCAAAAAATATCTAGATATGTATTTGAAGATAATATAGTTCTGGTTAGTGGAAAGCTTGCAGTTAGAGAGGAAGAAGCAGCAAAGATACTAATAGATGATGTGTCACCTATATCACCTGAGGCTATTCACGGAAAGCTATTTGTAAGGGTAGATGAGACTAGCTGGAAAACAACAAAAGACAATATAAAACCAATACTTAGAAAGTATAAAGGACTAAGTTCAGTTACAATTGTTGTGGAGAATAAAGAAACAGGAAAGAAAACACCACTTAAGGCTAAGGATGATTTGAAAGTAAACATAACAGGTGAACTTCTAAATGAACTTAATATAGAACTAGGTGAAGATAATGTTAAAGCTGTCCCTTATGAAAAGGATAGATTCAAAGTAAATATATAAATAAATTAATCTTTAAGGCTAGTGATATGAATATATTATCACTAGCCTTATTAAAATATAGAAATGGATTACTGCGGTAGTAGAAGATTCTTAATAGGAAGATATATATAAGTGAAAGGTGGATATGTAATGGGGATAACTAAAAAAGGCCCAATGTGGGAACTGAAAAATTCATATTGGATATTATTTTGTTTTACATTTTTATTTTATGGATTAGGGTTATATATAGCAGGAAGAAAAGCTAGGGTTAATAAGTGGAAAAAACATGGAATAATTCATTTGATAACATTCTGGGTATCCATGTTTATCATAGGCTCATTACCAACTAAGATTACAGATGGTATAGTAGGGGACATTTTTGTAATTATAGTTTTGATAAGTATGGGGTTATGTATCTTTGAAAGTTTTAAAATTAGAAAAGAATACTTAATAAGACTAGAAATTATAGGTGACAGAAAAATAGAAGAAAAAGAAGTAAATGATCTAAGAGATAAGATTCAAAAAGAATATAATGAGAATGAAAACAAAAATTTTGCTAGCTTTAGTGTAAAAGAAAAAGATATTAATAATAAGTAACCAATTAGACATAATAAGAAAACATCAATTTACGAAAAATCGCTTTATATGAATTATTCATATAAAGCGATTTTTTAAAACCTTTTTAAATCATTTCTAGTAAATTTCCATTGAGGAGTAGATATAAATTCATTTGAGTCAAGTTTATACCAAGGACTTAATTTTTTATTATTTCTATTACAAAGGATTTGAATGTCCTGGGCAGGCATATAACTTTGTGCTAACATAAAAACCTTTTCTCCTTTATTGTTTTCTGCCATATCTACTACTATTACAGCATGGCCATAGGGGTTACCAGTTTGGATAAGGATATCACCTATCTTCATATCATTAAGTTTTACAGTTTTTAGCTCCTTATGTAGTGAAGCTGTACCGGCATATGAAAAAACTATATCTAGGTATTTTCTAAAGCTCTTATAGTCCGTAGATGGATTAGTCTTTTTTATCCATGAGGCATTATCACCAATCATAGATATTCTATAACCCTCCATCCACTTAGAGTACTTAGCATTGAATCCACTAACAAAATTAAAGTGAATATCTTCATACATTTTCTTATTATAAAGATATTCTGCACGAAGTCTCATTACAGCATCTGCACATTGTTGAAGGTCTTTATCTCCAACATCTATGTTCATAACTGCTTCATAAACATTATAATTTTTCTTCACTCTTCCATCAAAATATTTAACTTCCGTTTTATTTGGTTTAAGTGGGAAATTTCTAAGGTATTCCTGAAAGGATCCATCTTCTACCTTAGTTCTCCTATATCCTACAGGAGTGTTAAATCTTTCTTGTGTTGTACTACCTTTTTCATTTATAATAGGATGCAAATCCTGTTTAATATCAGTGGTAGCAGTATTATTAGTATCAATTTTATTGCTACAGGATACTAATAATAGGATAAATGACAAATAATATATTAAGCATAATAATAATCTTTTCAAAATTAATCCCCTCCACAACTGATTATAAGATATTTATCAATAAAATGGGAGTGAAAACTCCTTGTTATTTAAGAATCTGTTTATTCTTTAATTGATAAAGTTAATAAATATTAACTTTTATTGCTTTTTAGCATGAAGTTTTTTAGAATTAGAATATAGAATTAATGGATATAATTGGAATGGAAAGAGGGTAAATAAATGTGGGGAGTAATATACGTTGCACATTATATCAGTCAAGCGGAAAAGATAATAGAGAATTTAGAGGATAATGGTATAATTGCAAGAAGGCGACAAGTTCTAAAGAGTAATAACAGTGATGGACTGATAGAGATTATTGTTGAAGAAGATGATATTGAAGATGCATATGAGATTATAAGTTCTATGTAATATATAGGATTCGGTATATAGAACTTATAAAGTATAGGTAATATATGTAGTAATTTTCTTAATTATAAGGAGGAAATAGTTATGAATACCATAGGAATTTTAACAAGTGGCGGAGATGCTCCTGGAATGAATGCAGCGATTAGAGCTATAACTCGTGTTGCATTAGCTAAGGGAATTAAGGTTATGGGAATACAAAGAGGGTATAATGGTCTAATTAATGGAGAAATTTTTGAGATGGGCCGTGACTCAGTTTCAGATATAATTCAACGTGGAGGAACAGTTCTTAAAACAGCAAGAAGTGAAGAGTTTAGAACTCCTGAGGGAAGAGAAAAAGCAGCAAATATGCTTAGAATATTCGGAATAGAGGGTCTTATAGTACTTGGTGGTGATGGTTCTTTTAGTGGGGCGCAATTACTATCTAATGAGCATGGAATTAAAACAATTGGTATTCCTTGTACAATAGATAATGATATAGCTTATACCGACTTTACTATAGGATTTGATACTGCAATTAATACAGTAGTAGAGGTTATTAATAAGCTACGTGACACATCTGCATCACATGAAAGAGTTAGTATAATCGAAGTTATGGGAAGAAGATGTGGAGATATAGCTCTTCATGCAGGAATTGCAGGAGGAGCAGAATGTGTAATTATTCCAGAGATGAATTTTGAATTTGATTCCCTATGTAGAAGCATAATAGAAACAAAGGTACTTGGAAAACTTCATTACATAGTTGTTGTAGCTGAGGGAGCAGGAAAAGCTCAAGACATAGCAGAAAGAATAGAAAAGTGTACAGGAGTTCAGGCAAGGGCAACTGTTCCAGGACATATTCAAAGAGGAGGAATGCCTAGCGCATTTGATAGGCTTATTGCTACTAAGTTTGGTGCTACCGCAGTAGAAGTGTTAGTAGAAGGCAAAAGTCAAAGAGTAATAGGTATTAAGGACAGCAAAATAATAGACATAGATATGAATGAAGCTCTAAGTATCAAAAAAACGGTAGATAAAGATTTATATCATCTAGCAAATAATCTTTCTATCTAAGGAGTGATTATATGAGAAAAACCAAGATAATATGTACTATAGGTCCTACAAGTGAAGACCAAGGTATGTTAGCAAGTCTTATAAGTAATGGAATGAATACTGCAAGACTTAATTTTTCACACGGAAGTCATGAAAATCATCAGAAAAAAATAGATACTATAAAGAAGGTAAGAGGGGAACTAGGAAAACAAGTTGCAATACTTCTTGATACTAAGGGACCTGAAATAAGAACCGGAAAATTTAAAGAAGATAAGGTACAGATTACAAAGGGTGATAAGTTCACTTTAACTACAAGAGATGTAGAAGGTACGAATAAAATATGTAGTGTAAGCTATAAGGATCTTCATAAAGATATTTCTGTAGGTGATACTGTTCTTATAGATGATGGTTTAGTAGGGCTAACTGTTGAAGCTATAAATGATCAGGACATAGAGTGCAAAATAAATAACTCTGGAACCCTTAGTAATAATAAGGGAGTTAGTATTCCCGATGTTAAGATAAATCTTCCAGCACTTACGGAAAGAGATGAAGAAGATATTAAGTTTGGTATCGAAAATGATGTGGATTTTATAGCTGCATCATTTATCAGAAAAGCATCTGACATACTTGAAATCAGAAAGGTACTAGAGAGAAACTCAGGCACAAACATCTCTTTAATATCAAAGATAGAGAATAGAGAAGCGGTTAAGAATATAGATGAGATTATTAAGCTTTCAGATGGAATAATGATAGCAAGAGGAGACCTTGGGGTTGGAATACCTCCAGAGGAAGTTCCTCTTGTTCAAAAAATGATTATAGAAAAGTGCAACTTTGAAGGAAAATTCGTTATAACAGCTACTCAGATGCTTGATTCTATGATTAGAAATCCAAGACCAACAAGGGCAGAGGCAAGTGACATTGCTAATGCTATATTCGATGGAACAGATGCAATAATGCTAAGTGGGGAAACTGCAAATGGTAAGTATCCACTTGAATCATTTATTACTATGAGAACCATAGCTGAAAAGGCAGAAACTGCACTTAAATACGATGAAGTTCACCAAGTAAGAAAGAAAAAGGCAGTAGCAAACACAACAAACGCCATAAGCTTTGGCTGTGCTACTGCATCAGGTGAGCTTGGTGCTGCAGCAATTATTGCAGCTACACAATCAGGGCATACTGCAAAAATGATATCTAAATATAGACCCAAATGTCCAATAATAGCTACTACTCCATATGATAAGGTAGCAAGACAGCTTTCACTTGTTTCTGGAGTTATACCTATAATAGTTCCTGAATCTGACTCAGTAGATGAACTACTAGATTCTTCAATAGAAGAGAGCTTAAATCGTGAACTTCTAAAGAAAGGAGATCTTATAGTTTTTGCAGCAGGAGTACCTGTAGGTTATACAGGAACAACAAATATGATGAGAATACATGTAGTTGGTGATATACTAGCTAATGGATCAGGTATGGGTTCATCTACATATGGTTATGCTTGTGTTGTGAAAAATGAAGGTGAAATAGAAAATAACCTAAATACAGGGGATATATTAGTTGCAAAAACACTAAGCAAAAAAGCAATGCACTTTGTATTAGATAGAGCAGGAGGAGTTATACTTGAAAATGGAGGACTAACTTCCCATATAGCTATAGAATGTATAAGTATGAACATTCCTATAATAGTAGGTGCAAAGGGTTCTACAGATATAATTAAAACAGGTTCACTGATTACTATAGATACAATTAATGGTTTAGTATACAGCGGAAAAGCAAATGTAATGTAATTCGCCAAAAGTTTTGATAAATACACGAATATTGTTGATTTTTTTATTTTAAAATTTACATATTCGTAAAATAAATTAAACAAAAAAACAAATTTATATGGTAAAATAAAAGAACCCAATGAATAAATTTGTTACTTATAGCAAATAATCATAATATCCATAAGTTAACAGAAAAAGAGGGTAACTGATTCTTTACGCACATCATTTAAGTAGGTGTGCTTTTTTTTATCCTAATATTTAGTAACACTAAAATTTAAGTATAAAACTCTAAGGTTTGTGGGATATTAATTACAAATATCTTAATAAGGAGTGATTTTAATGAGACTAAATGGACTTGATTGGACTGGTATTATACTTACTATAATCGGCGGTCTTAACTGGGGTCTTATAGGACTATTTAACTTTAACCTAGTAAGTTTCCTATTTGGTGATAATACTCTATTATCTAGGATTGTATATATCCTTGTAGGTATAGGTGCACTTATACTTATATACACATCTACAAAGGTTTCTTCAAGAGACGACGTTACAGAATGTAGATAATAAATATAGGACTGCCGTTTTTGCGGTAGTCCTATTTTCTAGTTTTAATAGTACAAGCATATAAAGAAGTTAGTTCATCTATATGTTTTAAATTTATTTGATTTCTGATACAATTACTAAGATATTAAACTTAAAGGATGATGAGAAAATGGTACCAATAGAAAAGGGATTAGAATATACATTAGACATAACTGGAATGGGAGCAGATGGTGAAGGAGTAGGTAAGATAGAAGGTTTTACTGTGTTCGTTAAGGGAGCAATAATCGGGGAAACAGTAAATGTTAAAATAATTAAACTTACGAAAAACTATGCAGTTGGGAAAATAGAAGAAGTAGTAACTCCATCTGAAGCTAGAATAGAGCCTAAATGCAGTATTTATAAGTACTGTGGTGGATGCAATATGCAGCACATAAGCTATGAAAAGCAGCTAGAGATAAAAAGACAAAAGGTAGAAGATGCATTAAAGAGAATAGGAAAAATAGAGGATGTTCATGTAAATGAAACACTTGGAATGGATAATCCCTATAGATATAGAAATAAAGTAATACTACCAGTAGGCAAGGAAGCAGAAGAGGTAAAGATAGGCTTCTATGCACCAAGAAGTCATAGGATAATAGACATGGAAGTATGTGATATTCAGCATATAGTAGCTGACAAAGTATCATATATAGTTCGAAAGTGGGTAAAGGAAAATAATATATCTGTATATAATGAAGAAACAGATAGCGGTAACTTAAGAAATATAATGGTAAGATTCGGTTTCAAAACAGGTGAAGCTATGGTGGTGCTTGTAACTAAGGAAGTAGGACTTAAAGGTGCAGATAAACTAATTAGTGAGATTAGAGAAAGTCTACCTGAGGTGAAAAGTATAATTCAAAACGTAAACCCCAAGAAGACAAATGTAGTACTAGGCAAAAAGTGCAAAACTCTATGGGGAAAAGAGACTATAGAGGATTATATAGGGGACTTAAAGTTCTCAATATCACCATTATCATTCTTCCAAGTGAATCCTGTACAAACAGAGGTGTTATACGGAAAGGCGCTAGAATATGCGGGACTTACTGGGGAGGAAACAGTATTCGATGCATACTGTGGAACAGGAACAATATCACTATTCCTAGCAAAAAAGGCTAAAAAGGTATATGGAGTTGAGATAGTACCTGAAGCTATAGAAAATGCAAATGAAAATGCTAATGTAAATGGAATAGATAATGCAGAGTTCTTCGTAGGTGAAGCGGAAAAGGTGATCCCTAAGATGATAAAAGAGGGAGTAAAGGCAGAGGTAGTAGTAGTAGACCCACCTAGAAAGGGATGCGATGAAAAACTACTTGAAGCTATAGCAAAGGCTGAGCCTAGAAGAATAGTATATGTGTCCTGTGACTGTGCAACCCTAGCTAGGGACTTAAAGATTCTTAGGGATATGGGATATGAAGTTAAGGAAGTACAACCAGTAGATATGTTCCCAATGACAGCCCACGTGGAGACAGTTGTTAGAATAGAGAAGAAATAGGTTGGTATAAAAGGCTTTGAAGGTTTTTAAATAAATATTGGAGTGTGTTCTATGTTCCCTCAAACTTGTGGTTTGAGGGAATTTTTGCTTTAGAGGGTCTAACAAATACACAGAACTAATGAGGTTTGCGTTAAATTTTAAGGGTTGCGATAAGGCTATATTTTTAGATTGCTGTATTCAGTTTAATAGTTATTGGGTAACCGTCAAAAATTCTTTGTATGTATTAAATGTATGGATGATATTTCTATTATAATTTATAATAGGGTGTAGCAGTTTTGAGGGATGAAGAAATCTATGATGAACTCAACTTATTAGGGTGTTAGTATAATATTGTAGACCCACAAAGGTGAGCACCCTAAAATAAAGAAAAGAGAAGGAGAAGGGTTACTATGAATCGAGCTAGGTATTTACGTTTATTTATATTTGCTATTGCAATACTTTTTTCGCTTTTTTATCCGCTTTATGTTCGTAATTGTTTGTTGGAAGTATTACCTTATTTAGTGGCATCAAATCCTATGTCAGAAGTTGTAATGCAGAATATTGCTGTGAATAAGTTACTAATATTTAATTCCTTGTTGATTATTCTGTTCCCCATATCATTATTATATATTTTTTTGTTAGGAAGATTTAGTATCGGTGAAAGGTTACTTTTTAGAAGAAATCAGGTAAATCCAAATTCTAAAAAGAATTTTCAATTGGAGAAGTGGTATGATACGACACGAAGGTTTTTAGGAAACGATTGGTTTGTACATATGTATAGAGCCATCGAACAAGAAAACTTTGTCCCTAAAAAATCAGGACTAACCTTTGTGAGCCCAGCAGCAAATAAAGGAGTTTATGAAAAGTTCCTATACGATTATCTAAAACAAAAGGGCATTTCAATAAAATTTGTAATTGCGGACATAGATGAAATTGAAAACCATGCTGCAAAAGAAATTAACGACGAAAATCTACGAATTTTCCATGGAAAAGAGGCCTTGAAAATAGGAGAGTACCTGTTAGAAGTAGGAGAAACAAAAGCAGATGTAATCTTCGACGTAAAGGGAAGTTTGTGGTATTCACTTAGAAGTGATATTGATCAAAGGATACTTTTCAAGAAGTTCTATAGTGTGTTGAAGGATGATGGGCTCATTATTATAGATAATTCAAAAAAGAGTTTTCTTTCATTTTGTATTTACTATTTATTTGGATATGTTTCATGGTATGCAGAAACTTCTACTGGCTTTCTACTAAATAAGAACAAGAAAAAGAATAGAAAATTCAAGGAATACATAGACTCTCATTTTGAACAAAAGGAATTGAGCTTTCAAAATGAATTTGGAGATTTATTTGGTATCATTGTTTTAAAGAAAAAACATTACGAGGATTAAAGAACTGAAAATGGCTCTAAATAAGGAGTTTAGCCGGGATTAAGCAAGAGTAGTATTGAGTTTGCTTAGTCCCTTTTTGTGCATTAAATTAGCGATTGATGAGGCCATGGATATAATATAAAATATACCTTATAGATTATACAATAAAAAGTCTACCCTATAAGGTATTTTTATGTATAATGGAAAAAACAAGAATGTTAGAAGTTAAATTTCTTATATACTTTAGTATAAATATAATATACTACTTGCACATCTATCCTATATGTGCTAAACTTTTATCCGTAAAAGTTACAATTTATCTTATTATTATAGTCTATTTAATAATTATGTTATAATACATAATTGCAAAGTGAGTTTTGTGTAACTTTTTCCTCTATATGTACAGAAGGTGGTTTAATCTTTTGTAAACTTAGATTTATAGTAGAGTTAATTCCATAATAAGGAAAGGGCGCTACTTCTAAAAAATCTAGACAATAAATAGCCTATACGTTAAAATAAAGTTGCTGAAATATGTTTCATAAGAGGTGTTTAAATGGCCAATATGAGAGACGTTGCAAAAAAAGTAGGAGTAGGTATTGCAACGGTTTCTAGATATATTAATAACGACGGGTATGTAAGTAAAGAAGTCGGAGAAAGAATTCAAGAAGCAATGGAGGAACTTTCATATAGACCAAATTCTTTAGCTAGAGCGATTTTTACTAAGAAGTCTAAGATGATTGGATTAATTATTCCAAACATTTTAAACCCTTTCTTCCCAGAACTTTCAAAGGGAGTTGAAAGGCGTGCTAGGCAGGAAGGATATAACATTGTATTATGTAATACAATGTACGATGAGGAAAATGAGAAAAATATTCTTAATATGCTTCTTTGTAATCGAGTTGACGGGATCATTGTTGTAGATACTAGGTGTCCCGAAGAATATAAAAAGCTTGAAATTCCTATTGTTTCATTGGAAAATCAGATATCTGAAGAAATCATTTACCTTACATCTGATAATTTTAAAGGTGGAACCCTTGCAGCTGAACTTATAATAAAACAAAACCTTCGAAAAATTTTACATGTAAAAGGCCCTGATAGTTCTCCATCAGCAATGGAGCGTTATAGAGGTTTTAAATCAAAGCTACATGAAAGCGGATTTGAGTTTGATGTTGTTGAATTAATAAGTAGTGAAGACGAGTTAGTCATGGAAAAGGATCTAAGTCAATATGATGTAATTTTTGCATGGAATGATGACATCGCTATTCAATTAATTAATAAGTGTTATAAGAGAAAACTCCTTATACCAGAGGACATTCAAGTTATTGGATTTGATAATATATACTATAGTGAAAAAATTAGTCCAGCTTTGACAACTATTAAACAGCCAATTTCTAAGTTAGGTGAAGTTGCTGTAGACTTAATTATTAAGCAGATTGATAAGGAAAATCTTATAGAAAAAATATATATTCTAGACGTTCAAATGATTGAGAGAGAATCAACAAAGAAATAGCCATATGCTATTATGGAATAATATACTCTCGCAAAATAACAATAATATTTTGGGAGAATTATTTTTAAGCAATGTGGAACATGTTCCATATTCGTGTTGGAATTATATAATTTATAAAAAACGCTGTATTTTCTATACTATAAAAAAGGTTTTACTAATTTTGTAGGTGATTTAAGGAATTTACGCATTAAAGGTTTATTAACTAGACATAATATTCTATTTAAGGAGCAAGGAAAATGAATAAAGTATTTGTATTTGGAAGTATTAACATGGATTTAGTAATTAATGCTCCACGTGTACCGAATGCAGGGGAAACGCTATATGGAAGCCAATTTTTTACCAATTGTGGTGGTAAAGGAGCCAACCAAGCAGTAGCATGTGCTAAGCAAGGAACTGAAACCTATATGATGGGAAGTATAGGGAACGATTTCTATGGTTCTATTTTAAAACAATCCTTAAAAGGATACGGTGTAAATGTAGATCATATTCGTGAGCTTGATGATGTTAGCAGTGGTGTAGCGATGATTCTAAATGTTGATAATGATAATAGAATCATTTTAGATGGTGGTGCAAACCTAGCTGATAACGGAGAGGGAGCAATTGAAACAATTGATGAAATAGCAGATGAAGGAGATTACTTAATTTGCCAATATGAATGTGATTTAGATGCAGTATTTAAGGTGCTAAAGCATGGGAAAAAAAAGAGTATGATTACAGTTTTAAATGCGGCACCTGCTATAAAATATGAGGATAGCATTTATTCATACGTTGATTATTTCATCATCAATCAAAGTGAAAGTGAAATTTTATCAGGAATCTATCCAGAAAATCAAAAGGAATGCTTAGAAGTATTTAAATATTTTGAGAAGCTTGGAGTAGGTACTACGCTTATTACCATGGGAAGCAAAGGTAGTTGCTCAAATAAGGAAGAACTAATATTTGTGGAAGCTAAAAAAGTAGCTGCTGTTGATACTACAGCAGCAGGAGATGCATATATTGGATCTTTGGTATCAAAGCTAAGTGCGGGATGTGACTTAAAAGTGGCTATGGATTATGCAACGAGAGTTTCAGCAATGACTGTAATGAGAAAAGGGGCTCAATCTTCTATTCCTACTAAATTTGAATTGGAAAGTGATTTTAGTAAATAATTATAAAAAGCAGAGTATTTATGAAGATAAATACAAAATTTAAAGTATGTTATTTTTCAATATAAAAATCATTATAGAGGAGGAAATATAAATGGTTAGACCAATAATTATTGATACTGACCCAGGTATAGATGATGCGGTTGCTATAGCAATTGCTGCATTTAGTAAGGAACTAGATATAAGATTGATTACGACAGTTGCAGGAAATATAGCTGTTGAGGGTGTTACGAAAAATGCTCTAAAATTATTAAAATTTTATGGCAAAAATATTCCTGTTGCAATGGGTGCAGCAGAGCCTTTAATAGAAAAATTTGAGGATGCTTCTGATATTCATGGGTCAACTGGAATGGATGGATATGATTTTGAAGAGCCTACAAATGAACTATTACTAGAAGACAATGCTATAAATGCAATGTATAGGGAGATTATGTCTTCGAAGGAAAAAATAACACTTGTTCCAATTGGACCACTAACAAATATTGCATTGCTTTTAAAGACATATCCTGAAGTAAAAGCTAACATAGAGGAAATTGTTCTAATGGGTGGTTCAACTACAAGAGGAAATAAGGGAGTTATGAGTGAGTTTAATATAGCTACAGACCCAGAAGCTGCTGCTATCGTTTTTAATAGTGGTATAGATATTGTTATGGCTACACTAGATGTAGGTTTAAAGGCCATTGTTTATCCAGAGGATTCTGCTAAAATCAAAGATATGAATAAAATCGGTGATATGATTTATCATTTATTCAAAAAATATAGAGGTGGAAGCTTTAATACAGGTCTTAAAATGTACGACAGTTGTGCAATAGCATACCTATTAAAGCCTGAGATGTTTGAAACCCAAGATGCATATACACAAGTAGAACTAGCAGGTAGCTTAACTAGAGGCTGTACAGTAGTAGACTTAAAAGGTTATTTAAAAAGAGAGCCTAACATGAAGGTGTGTTTAGATATTGATCAAGATATGTTTAAAGAATGGTTCTTAGATCAGATAAGCAAATTTGAGTAGATAATTTAAGTAATGAATACAACTTATAAAGACATAATTAAGAAAATGTGAAAAAAGTTATAATTTCTTAGGTTTATATAGCTTAAAGGGATATAACTAAAAAATATACTATAAAATTTATATGAATTAAAAAGGGGAGAAAGTTAAGTGAATATTTTTACATTAAGTATTATCACAATAGTAGCTATTGCTTTAGTAGTTTACATGTTGATAAAAAAAATGGACATTAAAATCACATTACTAGGGGTAGGACTAGGACTCATGTATTTAGCCTTATTAATGGGACAAAAAATAGCTTTTAAAGGCTTTACTAGTACGGGTTCAGCTACACTAGATCCGATTAGTATTATTCCTATGCAGTTTGTTTCCACTTTATCTGAAGCAGGATTAATCATTTTAATTTTAGGTGGATATACTGCTTATATGAACAAAATTGGTGCCAATGACGTAACAGTAAATGTTTTAACTAAGCCACTTGGAAAAGTAAAGTCACCTTATATGTTAGTTCCAGTAGTTTTCTTATTAGGTAACTTATTATCTCTTGTTATCCCAAGTGCATCAAATTTAGCAATTATTTTATTAGCAACATTATATCCAGTTTTAAGGAAAGCAGGTATGACAACACTTACAGCTGCAGGAGTTATTGCAACAACAGCAACAATTATACCAACGCCACTTGGAGGAGATAATATTGCAGTTGTAGCAGAACTAGTTAAATCACCTCAATTTGCTAATTTAACTGTAGTTGATTATGTATTTAGATATCATGCAATTGTTTCTATTCCTTCACTTTTAGTAATGGCTGCCGCTCATTACTTCTGGCAAAAAAGAATGGATAAAAAAGATATTGCCAGTGGACTTGTGGATACAATATCACAAACAGGTGAAATTAAAGAAGTTAAAGGTGGATCTCTATACAAAATAGTATATGCAATATTGCCAATATTACCAATTTTTATACTGCTAATAGCATATGCACTTGATATAGCAGGTATTGCAGCTATAGGTGTAGATGTAGGATTAGCATCATTCCTAAGCTTTATCATTGCTATAATATGTGAGCTTATTAGAACAAAAAAAGCAAAAGTAGTATTACAAGATACAGAAGAGTTCTTTAATGGTATGGGACGTGCGATTTCAGTAGTTGCACTATTAGTATCAGCTTCTATATTTGTTACAGGATTAAAATCAATCGGATTGATTTCAGGGCTACAAGCAATTATGAAATCAACTGAGACAGTAGGATTTGTTTTACCACTAATTCTAGTAGTATTTACAGCAATTATAGTTATTTTAAGTGGTAGTGGAACAGCTCTATTTTATGCAATGGTTCCATTAATGCTACCATTAGCTCAAGCAGCAGCAATTAATCCTATTGCTGTAACAATTCCTATGGGACTCGCAGGTAACTTACTAAGAGCTTGTTCTCCAGTTGCTGCGGCTGTACTAATTATAGCTGGAACTACAAAACAAAGTCCACTGAATATTGTTAAGAGAACATTAGTACCTTCAATAATCGCACTAGTATTTATGTTCGTTCTTAGTATGATTATATACCTATAAAGTTGGGCTTTTTCATGAACACAAATTAATAAAAAAGGGCTTAATCACTAATTGATTAAGCTATTTTTTTTAGCTACTTTCAATATTTTTTGAGAATATGTACATGAAAAACTGGTAAATATAAACTAATACTATTCTTAATTATAATTGGAGGTTTTTATGGCTAATTATACTGCTAAACGTAAAGAACTGGAGGAATTATACAATAAAATTAGTCCCTTTGAACTTAAAAATAAAATTATAGCTATTGCGGAATCAAATAAAAACGATAGTGCTAAGTTTCTTTTAAATGCAGGAAGAGGGAATCCTAACTGGATAGCGGACACTCCACGTGATGCCTTTTTTACCTTTGGTCATTTTGCAACTGAGGAATGTCGTAGGGTCTGGAATGAAAATGACCTTGCTGGTATGCCGAGTAAGGATGGGATAGCAAAGCGTTTATATGAGTATATAACTAATCATCCTAATGCACCTGGCATAGACTTACTTAAGAAAATTATCGACTATGGAATAAACGTTGAAGGATTTAACCCTGATGAATGGGTATATGAAATTGCTGATGGAATTATAGGTGATAACTACCCTCTACCTGATAGAATGCTTATACATACTGAGAAAATAGTTAATAGATACATACTTCAAGAAATGTACGGAAATAAAAATCTAAATGAAAAGCTTAATATATTTGCCGTTGAGGGTGCAACAGCTGCCATGTGCTATATATTTGACTCATTAGTTGCTAATAGCCTTATATTAAAGGGTGAAAAAATAGCTATAATGTCACCTATTTTTACTCCATATCTTGAAATTCCTCTTCTATCTAGATATGATTTTGAAATTATTGAGATAAAGGCAACTGAGACTACAAAAGACGGAACTCATACATGGCAATATCCATCATCTGAAATTGAAAAACTTAAGGATCCTTCTATTAAGGCATTATTTATAGTTAATCCTAGCAACCCTCCATCTGTTGCAATAAGGGAGAGCTCTATTCAGGAAATAGTTAATATAGTTGAAAACCACAATCCTAATCTAATAATTATATCAGATGATGTTTATTGTACATTTGTTGATAACTTTAAATCTATTTTATCCTATTTACCACATAACACTATAGGGGTTTACTCGTTTTCAAAGTATTTTGGAGTAACTGGCTGGCGTCTTGGTGTAATATCCCTTAAGGAAGATAATGTCATAGATAAAACTCTAAAGTCTCTTCCTCAAAATTTTAAGGACGAAATTATAGAGAGATATGAATCTATTACAACTAATATAGATGAACTTAAGTTTATAGATAGGCTAGTTGCTGATAGTAGACAGGTAGCACTTAATCATACAGCTGGACTTTCTACTCCACAGCAGGTTCAAATGGCATTTTTCTGTGGATTCTCACTAGTTGATAAGGAAAATAACTACAAAAATCTTACTAAGGAAATTTGCCGTAGGCGCCAAAGACTTTTATTTGAAAATCTTGGACTAGAACTTAGAAAAGATCCTCTTGATGCTTCGTACTATACAGAATTTGATCTTTTAGAGTGGGCTAATCATTACTATGGAAGTGAATTTACTAAGTACCTTCAAGCAAACTATACGCCTGTAGATGTGCTTTATAGATTAGCCGAGGAATCATCTATAATTTTATTAAGCGGTGGAGGTTTTCATGGCCCTGAATGGTCAATTAGAATATCACTTGCTAACCTTAATGACGAGGACTATATAAAGATAAGTAAAGAACTTCATAGAATACTTCAAGATTATATAAATTCATGGAAATCCTATAAGGATGGAAAAAAATAAATAGCCATATTAAAAGTCTAGTATAAATGAAGTTTAAAATTTACTCTATAGAATAGACAGTTTAAAAGAAGTCTACCTATAGGGTATTTTTATTTGTAATTAAAGAAAGTAAGATTGGGGATTTTATTATGAGTGATAAGTTATTTTCAGAAGAAGAACAGGAAATTTTATCAAAAAATTCGTCTCTAATTCTTTTATTCTCTTTTCCATAATATCTATCTGAAAATCTACGTTTAAAGTCTTATTACCGTTACCACTAAAATCTGCTTAGCAATTACTTATATACTCATAAATACAACGACTAAGAATAGCCCCAATAATGACTAGTTCTTTCGTGATAATTACTAGATGTAAAGAAAACGTTGGTATAAAAAAATTGTCATTTTAACCGATATAGAATATATTGATATTTTTGTAGTATTATGTAGTGATATGTAAAGATATAGGAGGTAGGTAGTCGAAACAATGAATTAACTAAATCTAAGTATTCAAATTAATATTTATTGTGAAAGGATGTTTTCATGTTTAAAACAATTAAAAGTAAATTGATCGTAGCATTTTTTACTACGATATTTTTAGCAATTTCAGTTTTAACTGCATTTGTTAGTTTTACAACTCAAAAAAGAATCAAGGATGACTTCGTAACCTATACTAAGGAAGAAGTTATTCAGGTTGATAATACAATCAATATGTTTTTTACAGGGGTAGAGGAGAATTGTAAGTTACTCTCTACTAATCCTTATGTGAAAAAATCCGACTCTACTATAACATCTTATGCAGATAAAACAGGGGAGGGTGGTAAAATAAAGATGACACCGGCTCTTAATAAGGGGATAGAGCCAGTAATTTATAATGTTTATACAAATTTTGCAGAATCACACCCTAGTATATCTGATATATATATGGGAACAAAGGATGGTGGCTATATTCAATACGCTCCAGGAACTGTAAATGAGCACTATGATCCTAGAGCTAGACAATGGTATAAAAAAGCCATGGAGAATCAAGGAAGTGTTATAAAAACTAATGCATATCTTAGTGTAACTGGAGGTGGAACTCCAAGTATAAGTATAGCTTCAACTATATCAAATGATTTAAATCAAGTAGTTGGTGTTCAAGCTATGGATGTTAGCTTAAAGGGACTTACGGACATTGTAAAAAATATAAAAGTAGGAGAAACAGGGTACATAATATTAACTGAAGCTGATGGAACAATACTTTCAGATCCTCGTAATCCGAAAAATAATTTTAAAAATCTAAAGGATTTAAATATAAAGGAATTTGCTAATGCAAAAGATGGAGTTTTTGAATTTCAAGATGAAGAGGAAACTTATATTGCTCAAGTATATTCATCTGAGAAGCTAGGGTGGAGATTTTTTACTATAATTGAAAAGTCAGAACTAGCTAGTAAGGTAACTAAAATGAATATAACTAGCATACTTCTAGGTACTATTATATTGGCAATAGCTATTATTATAGCTTTAATTATAGCTAAACGTATTTCAGGTCCAATTTCTAATTTAAAGGAATTAATGTCAAGGATTGAAAATGGAGATTTTACTGTTATAGCTGATATAAATGGAAAAGATGAGATTGCTGAGCTTTCAAGCAGCTTTAATAAAATGGTTGAAAATGTTAAGGAATTATTATTAAAATCTAAAAATGCAGTAATTAGTGTTCTAGAATCCTCAGATGAAATTTCAGAAATCACAGAACAAATGAGTGTAACATCAGATGAAATGGTTACTTTAATAAATCAGGTGGCAATGGATGCATCAGAACAGTCATTACAATCAAATGATGTTTCTCAAGAAATTATTGAATTTACAAATGAAATTGAGCAAGTTTTAGGATATTCAAGCGTTATGGAAGATGAAACTAATAATGCAAAGAATTTTAGCATAAAGGGCTTAAATGTTGTAGACCTTTTAGATAAAGCTACTGAGGAAAGCAATAAGTCTACTATGTATGTAGCAAGTGTAGTATCAGTGTTAAGTAAAAAGTCAGATTATATCGGAAACATAATTGACACTATAAAAGGTATTTCTAATCAAACAAGCCTTCTTGCATTAAATGCATCTATTGAGGCAGCAAGAGCAGGAGATGCTGGTAGAGGATTTGCAGTTGTAGCAGATGAGGTTGGAAAGCTTGCAGATCAATCTAAGAATTCTACAGATGAAATATCAGACATTATTAGTGAGATTCAGAAAGAAATTAAGGAGTCTGTAGAGGCAATTAATAAGTCAAACAAGTTAGTTGAGAATAATGTAAAGGCAGTTGAAGATACTAAAGAGATTTTTAACAACATTGCAAATACTATAAATAATATTAATAATGAGGTTCAAAGAATAAACCTAGTTGTTGAAAAAATGACTGGTGCTAAGCAGCAAATAGCCGGTGTAGTAACGAAGATTACTATTGCCGCACAGCAAACAGCAGTATCATCAGAGGAGGTCTCAGCTACATCTGAGGAACAAAACTCTGCCATACATGTAATTTCTGATTCTATAAAGAATCTAAAAACCTTATCGAATGATTTAAATGGAGTAATAGAACAGTTTAAAATATAGTAATTTTTTATTAAAGTACAGCTAAATATATTGGAATTATAAATTAAGAGCTATCTAAAGAAATTTCTTTAGATAGCTCTTTTATATTATAGAAGTTTTAGTTTGGTCAAATCTAAATCTATGTTAAATAAGCTGAGAATTAGAGTATAAGACGTTATTTTAATAGTAGAACCATTAATGGTAGTGTAATAGCCGAAAATATTGTACTCACTATTGTTATTTTAGTAGCACAACTTACATCTCCATTATATATTTGTGCAAAAGTAACTGTATTTGCCGCAGCGGGCATAGCGGATACTATAAGAGGAATTCCAAGATATATTCCTTTAAATTTAAATAAAGTTAAAATAAAATAAACTACAAGTGGTACTAAAACTAATCTAAAAAAGGATGCATAGTAATAAACACCTTCTTTAAATGCAGACTTGAGGCTTGTACCACATAGGCTAACGCCAACAATTATCATAGAAAGAGGAATTGTTATATTTCCTATTAATTTTATTGTTTCTGAAATAACATATGGTAATTTAATAGAAAATACAAATAAAGTCATGCCTATACTCACCGATATAATACCTGGATTGATAAAAACTTTTCTTAAAAGACCTTTACCTTTTACATTTCCAGATTGAAATATTAAGATTCCTATCGTCCATACAAATATATTAAATCCTACATTGTAAATAGCTGCATAGAATATTCCTTCACTTCCATATATACTTCCTGCCACAGGATATCCTATAAATCCGCAGTTAGAGAATATAGTAATAAACCTTAAAACCTTTCTTACACCTTCTTCTTGCTTTTTATATAAAATTAAACTAACAATTGAGAGAGTTCCATGAACAAAAATTGATATTATGAGTATAGTAACCGCTGTTTTTAGCATATTCTTTGAAAAGTCAAAATTAAATGCAGATATAATTAGAAAAGGAAGTGTGATATTTAGTAGGATTTTTGATAGTGTAACATTAGCTTCCTGTGATATTATTTTATTTTTCCCAGCTATAAATCCTACAATTATAATTAAGAATAAGATTATTATTTGATTGATAATGTTCATGTATTCCATAAATATTCCTCCTTATAAATTATATATTTAATTGTAGATACAAAAAAGGAGTGTTGCTAATAATTA